>DPYO01000164.1:18965-26019 GCA_003535775.1 Fidelibacterota bacterium
TGGGAAGTGATATCCGTTACATCCGCAGAGAAATTCCCCAGTGGATATACAGAAATTATTCAGGCCTTTCATTTGAAATTCTAACCCTTTATGGACTCTCGCTCATTTTCTTTATTTCACCTGCATTTATGAAAAATGTACAAAGGAACAAAGGAGGGGCTGAAGATGTTCGTCGATCAAAAAAAGCTTTAAAAACCGCCATGAGAGCTCTGAATAAAACTCAGGGAGACATTTTTTCACATGCATCCCGAATTCAGTATCGCTATTTGAAAGATAGATTTCTATTATCCACGGATAATCTTGATCCTTTAACTGCGGAATCACTTTTAGCAAATAGTATTCCAGATGGTGAATTGAAAGAACTGATTCATATGTTGAAGATCTGTGATACGGGACAATATGCCCCCGGGAAAAAAGCGGAAAAAAAGAGCCTCATTACTGATGTAAAATCTCTCTTAAAACGGATTGATGCTCATGTATAAATGGATATCGGTATTTATTATTAGTGTTGTTCTGTTAACAGCACAACAAGCTGAAATAGATTCATTGTTCATGCAGGCAAACCAAGCAATGGATGAACAATCTTATAGACAAGCTGTGATTAATTATGAAAAGATTTCACAAATGGGGATTGATCATCCGGATCTTTATTATAATCTTGGAAATGCATATTATAGGATGGGTATATATGGTCAAGCGGTTTGGGCATATGAAAAGGGACTCCAATTCACTCCCCGTGATCCAGACCTGAATTTTAATCTTGATTTGACAAACACAAGGGTCCGGGATAGAATTGAAGTGCCGGAAACATTTTTTCTGCTAGAATTTTATCGATCAATAAAAAATATGTTTACTATCCAAGATGCCATTTTTCTAGGAGCACTCTTTCTAGTTATTTCAGCTTTATTATTTGGACTTGAAAAAATGAAATGGTTGAGGATTCCATCTTCATCCCGTATTATTGGCAGTTTCATTATTCTTTCTGTTCTGGTTCATGGAATCACATTGGATAAATATTTGGCTTTGTCGGAAGTCCATGAGGGCGTTGTTGTCTTTAGAGAAGTAGAAGCTTTTTCTGCTCCGTTCCGCCGTGAGGATGCAGTATTATTCAGAATTCATGAGGGTGTTAAACTGGAAATAAAACAGAAGCAACCAGAATGGGTTGAAATTGTATTACTTGATGGAAAAAAAGGCTGGATTCAATCCAAATCAGTTAGAGAATTATGAAAATAATAACTGTATTATTATATATTTCTCTCTTGTCTTGTATTGCTTTCAGCCAGGAACAGGATGAATCAATTGATCCAAACACCTTAATTGATTATCAGCCAAATTGGCCTATCGTCGTTAATCCGCTTTTAGATAAAGAAAACCCGAAAAATAATAATGAGGAGGCAAGGGATACTTCGGAGATCATAATAGAAGGATATCGTGTCCAGATTTTGGTTACCCGGAATTCACATAGTGCAGATAGTATCCGTGCGGTTCTTTCTGATAAAATTGATGAGGATGTTTATATAACATATGAAGTTCCATATTATAAAATTCGTGTGGGGAATTGCGTTGATCGAAAACAAGCGGAGGAACTTCAGCCGAGATTGGTGAAACTTGGTTATGCTTCCGCATGGATCATAAGAACCCGCGTGAAGGCTCTTGAACTTATCAGGGAATATTAGTTTTTTAATCTGGGAATATCTTTTTTGGGATTTAGATATATTTTATATTCACGTCCTTATTTTTTACGGACATTAGTTGGTTTTATTTGGGGCCATAGCTCAGTTGGGAGAGCGCCTGAATGGCATTCAGGAGGTCGTCGGTTCAATCCCGTCTGGCTCCACTGATTTGAATAATAAATGTTAAACCACAATCTAACTTGATAAAATGGAAATAAATCAAGACATGGATAAAGAAAATTATTCGTTAGAATCTTCAAAACTGGTAACCAGCAACATTGCTCCTATTTTTCATGTGTTGTCCAATGAGCAGCAAATTCTTCAAAGAACAGATCAAAAAGCGTTTACCATGCTTTCTATCTTAGGTGTCTTCATGGTGTTCTTTATTGTTCATTTTTTGAAAATCCAATTAGACTGGTTTAAATTTATACTGGTTATCATCTATTTTATATCTGCATTTTTTGCAATCATAAACCTTGTTCTTGTTATAGTTCCAAGAATGATTAAAAGTGAACCCCAGGAATTGAATCCAACCTATTTTGGTGGTATCAGCCAGTTTGAAAACCAGGAACAATATAGTTCACATTTTCGAGAAGTGTTTTCCAATGACGATAAAACGTTCACACTGTTTGCAAATCAGGTATTCGCCCTTGGAAAGATCAATGCGTATAAAAATCATGCAATAAAACGATCGATTTTATTTTTCGCAATTGCCATTATTTCAGAATTATTTATTATAATTGCTATGGCTTGGGGGCGAGCAGGTCCTTACCTGTTTCCAGGTGGGTAATGCAAAAGTTCGCCATGTGTTTCTCTTTGATATTATTTTTTGGGTGTATGTCCACCACAACTGCGCCAATTATTGGCCCAGCTGGTCCTGAAGGACCTCCAGGGCAAAATGGAGAATCTGTTCCCAAAGAATTGGTCTTAGAACTTAAGAATACATTGGAAGAATTAAATAATTCCAAAAAGAGTTTAAGAGAAGAAATCGTTGGAACCGTACATTATATTTTCGGAATTGCTCCTCCAAGAATCGGATTTTTAAGTTTGACCTCATTTGGGAATCTTTATAAGCTGGAAAATAAAAATCCAATCACAAGGGGAGACTCTTTTCTATTGCTGGGCAGGATTGATTTAAGAAATGACTTTATTTCGCTTTCGGTACTTCCTGGATCAGATGATATTCAGCAATCTTTTTTAGCAATCACTCAAAATGGAGAATCGTATGAGTCAGCTGATCTGAAAAATTGGAGTCAAAAGGAAAGAATTCCTCTAAAACAGTAATAATCTTCACCAAATTTCACTGTATCATACTATCCAATAATGAATCAAGACAAAAAATGCAATGTAGTTTATTCCACAGATCCGAATTTTGAGAATAATTATAATGATATGGATGATCCTGATACGATTGAAACTAATAACCAGAATGTTCGTATTTGGCTCGATCGCCGAGGCGGAGGGAAGATATTGACTGTGATAAAGGGATTTAATGGACCTGCTTCTGATCTGGAATTACTTGGGAAAGAGTTAAAGAAACGTTGCGCTGTTGGAGGAACAGTTAAAGATAAAATGATCCAAATTCAAGGGAACCAGAGGGATAAAATCCTCAGGATTTTAACTGAAAAGGGGATCAAAGCAAAAAAGGCAGGCGGATGAGTATAATACGGTTCGAAGTTTTGATAAAGATCACAATACATTATTAATGAAAGGATCCATAAATTACCCTATTATGAAAACACTTAAAATTAGCATATTCTCAATATTAATCCTTACGGGATTTTCCTGTGCAAAGAAGAACCTTGAGGGTTCTTTATCTTTCATATTTACATCGAATGTCAGATGTCAACTTGATCCCTGTGGGTGAAAAAAGAATCCCATAGGCGGTCTGCCTAGAAGAATGCAGTACATTGAATCTGTAAAGAAGGAAGGGAAGAGCCCTGTTATTCTTGATGCAGGAGATGCTCTATTTGAATCATCAAATACAATCATGAAACAAAACCTAGCTTCCTCAAAATTTAAAGCGCAGTCATTAGTGAAGGGATATGAAGTTATTGGGTATGAAGCGATCAATGTAGGTGCATTTGATCTTGCAGCTGGCTACGAATTTTTAAAAACTGTTTCAGATGGCACATCAATTCCATTTTTGTCGGCTAATTTATTTGACAAAAAATCAGGGGAAAGAGTTTTTGATCCATATATTATCGTTGAACGACCTCCTTTCAAAATTGGTATAATCGGAGTCACAAATTTGCTTCCTTCAAGTGTAACTGAATTAACCATGAAAAACTACCTGCAGATTGGGAAATCGTTGATAGAAACGCTTAAGCGAGAAGCAGATATCATTGTAATGCTTGTCAATGCGGATAAAAAAGAAAGGGGAATCATCAAAAAGGAATTTGCAGAGGCAAATTATATCATCTTGAGCAGGGAAATCCAAAAAACACGCCAAAACCAAGCTCAGGGGACAGGTCCTTTTATTTGCTCGCCAGGGAAGCAGGGTAAATATTTAGCGGTTATAGATTTAAACATTGTAAACCTGGATTCGCCGTTTGTAGATGTTTCTTATTATAAACAACAGGTAAAAAACACGGAGACACGGATAGAAAGGTACAAAAAAAAGGAACCGAAAAAATCATTTGAGGAAATTTATGCCAATCAACCAAATGTTCTTCGAAACATTGATGTGTTAAGAAAACAGAAACAGACAGCTAAGGATCAATTGGATAGGGCAATAAATCAAAGTGAATATAAACTTGTGTCTATGAGTAAAAAAATTGGAGATGATTTAGACATGCTGACTTTTGTTGATCGTGTATTCAAGAAAGAAAACGAAATCAAAGGTATTCCAAATCTACCTCCAGGGAAAAAACTAAAAAGTCCAATCAGATCATTGAAAAATAATTGAAAAGGATATTTATCCAAAGTTCGCTGTTTCAAGTTTTATTTTTTTTAATCATTTCTGTTGTAATTGGATTTGGAAATAATTGGCTGAAGAATGATCCAATTCCCCTTTTTGCAGTAAAGTTAAAAGTTGCCACGACTGATGACCTTTTGTCTGATATTGTAACTGAATCGGTATTAAGAGCCATTGGTTTAGATCAGGCACGGGAATTCCATAACGAGGATGTAGTTTTTGTGGATGCACGGGATTTAGAGTATTACGAGAAGGGACATATACCTGGTGCTTGGAATAGCAACAATTTTTTGGAATTATTTTTCAGGTTGGATTCACTTCAGGGGAAAGATAGAAGTATAGTCACATATTGCGATGGAGATGATTGCGGGTCAAGTGAAGATCTTGCATATGACTTACAGAATGAGGGGTTCACAAAAATTTTTGTATTTGTCGGTGGATGGTCGGAATGGCAACAAGCTGGCTATTCCATTGAAAAATGAGATTTATTACCCAAAGTTCAATTTTTATTATTTCATTTAGACTGATAATTGGAGGCATCCTTGTGTTTGCAAGTCTAGATAAAATATCCGCACCTGGAGAATTTGCACGGGATATTGCACATTACCATATTCTTCCACTGGGAACTGAAAATTTGTTAGCGCTTGTTTTACCATGGCTGGAACTAACAGTTGGGATAGGATTAATCCTAGGTGTTTTTATAACTGGTGCATCAATTTTGTCTATGACAATGATGGGAATGTTTATCATAGCAATTGGTTCCGCAATCTTGCGGGGATATAATATTGAATGTGGCTGTGGATTAAAAGAGGGGGAGATGGTTGGTGTTGGAAAAATTATTGAAGATTCAATTTATTTTTTACTTGTATGGCTCATTTATAAACGCAGCGGTAATTGGTTTGAAATACTGCCAAAGGTAGGTTGACGGAAATATAATAGACTGGTAAATTCTGGTTCAATTTTTGCGGGAGTAGCTCAGTGGTAGAGCTCCACGTTGCCAACGTGGTTGTCGCGAGTTCGACCCTCGTCTCCCGCTCATTTTTTCATTCGGAAAGAATTTCCATGGTTTCTTTTGGCGTTAGGCCATCAATTTGATCCGGAGTTCCACCTAGTTTTTTAAATACTGATCGTTTTATATTTTCCCACATATTTTTTGTCCAGATCTTAAAAGAAAAAATATACATGTTTCGTGGAAAATTCTGGTCCCGTTCTACTGGGCAGAAAAATTGGGTTCTGGTATCCTTACACAAATCATATATCATCCATCCCATTGTGGTTAGCGGAACTGCGAGGTTCATAGCCTGATATGTCTTTCCTCCAGGTAAAATGTCTCCTATTTGAGAAGCAACACTATTCACATCCATCAGAATTTCAACCACGGTTCCTGCTAGAAAAATTCCGGTTGATGAAAAAAATCCTTTTCGTATTGAGTTTTCAATCATTGTGAGGTCAGATTTAACCTCATTTATTTCAAGAAAATTGAGAGATAAAATAGAATCATTGGATGTTGAAAGGAAAACGTGCGGTTTTTCCATTTTCATATCAAAGTGGATTTTTTCAAAAGGAAAGGTCTCGTCATTTTTTGTTTTCAAAATCCCCCCCCGTTGTTCAAGGATCTCTATCCGCCCTCGTAAAGAATAGCTTTTGTAAAAAAGTTTTTGAAAATCATTATAAATAAAATAGACTTTTTTTATTGGTTCAGATCGGTATTTTTTGATATCAAAATCGTGAAAATACACTGAATCTGCTGATAATGAGTCAATCAATCCTATGTCTGTCAATCCATTGGTATAAACAATGACATGGTTTACATCTGCAAAGAGGTAAGCATTCCAGAAAAATGCAAATATGAGGATGAGGATGTGAAAGTAATGCTTCATTTTACCTTAATCTTATTAACTTTACTGATTAAATAAAAACTCTAAATGTTTCAAAACAGATATTTATTCATATTTTCTTTTTTTGCGGGAATTCTCTTTTCTCAGCCGAAATTTTCAATTGGTATGGATGTGGGATATTATAAACCAGCAATGTCTGTTTCAAGTGAAAATCAACTCCCTCAAGCCTCTGGATTTTCAGCAGATGTCCTTCCAGGTTATAGCATGTACTATCAGTTCTTTCCAGGAGCAAGAGTAGGTTTTTCACATTCCTTTTCTATACACATAGACCAAACAAAATCTGGGACCCCGTTTTCCAGAATTTTTTCCTATAGAATGTTCATTTTAGAAACATTCTTTTTGGCCCGGGAACGATGGGAATGGAATTTTTCTCTGGCTCCCACATGGAATAAGGGGAGTATTCACCTTGATGCTAAAGGAAATTTTACCGAATGGGACATTTTTTTAACTGGTTTTAATGATACACAGGGTTCTATTTCCGTAATTAGTTCAGATAAAATGACAACTTATTGGTTCGGATTTGCCAGCTTTATTGGTTTAAGATATTATATCCGTTCCTGGTGCGC
>DPYO01000039.1 GCA_003535775.1 Fidelibacterota bacterium
GAACCAATCAACATTGATGAATTAAATTAAAGAGATATAAAATGGAACATATTTACAACATAGCCAAATTTGTACATGTTATTAGTTTTGTCTTTATGTCAATCCCTTTATTCAATTTGATTATCGTAAATGAGAGGGCGCTTATGGGGCCATCTTTAAATTATGAGACGGACCGTTATTTTGAAAATATAATTAAAAGAGGGGCAATCCGATGCTTCGTATTTCAGTGGACAGTCTTCATTTCTGGGGTAATTATTTTAACTTTGGGACCGGGGTTAACTGCCATTTGGACTAACTGGGTATTAACCGTAAAAACACTCATTTTGCTACTTTTGATGAGTTTACTTTCATATGTTCATTTTTCAGTTCAACCAAAAATTGAAAAACTATTAGTTTCTTTATCACCCGGTCAACCAGCCCCTGAAGATTTATCAGTAAAACTTGTACCATTTTAGAGTTCAACGAAAAAAATTAGCTACAATATGTCTATTCTTAGTAATTACAGCAATAATATTTGGCGTACAAACATATAATCGCTTCCATCCATTTGTTTCTATCGCCTTAATCTTCCTTGCGGCTGGTTTTTCCCACCGTGCCAATAAATCCTTAATACGATTTGGTTGGTTTTAAAAACCTCATGTTATGAAATACCTGATAAATCTGAAAAACGAATTTCCCTTAAACCATCCTGATTACGCCCAGCAGGGTTTTTTGTTTATAGACATTAAAGATAATGTTTTTGAAATAATTTCAAACCTGGCAAAAACCGGAATCATTAAAAAGAAAGATACCTATCATTCTAGGACAGGCAAATTTTAATCAGAAGAAAAATGGTCCATTTTGCTCTAAAAAAAATTAACCTAGATCTTCTTGGCGGATCGGCAGCCTGCGGATTCGTTTACCGGTAGCGGCAAATATAGCATTGGTTACTGCTGGTGCTACGGGAGGCAGGCCTGGTTCACCAGCACCGCCAGGTGGCTCAGCACTGGGTACGATATGCACCTCTACCACTGGCATTTCATCAATCTGCAATAATTTAAATTCATGGAAATTGGACTGAACTACGGCACCCTTTTCAATCGTTATTTCACCCTTTAAAATTGAGGTCAGTCCATAAACTATAGAACTTTCCATCTGGGCTTTAACACCATCCGGATTTACGACCAATCCGCAATCAACAGTTGTTACAATTTTATCGATTGTCAATTTACCGTTTTCTCCTACCGTCACTTCTGCTACTTGGGCTGCCCATGAACCAAAAGATTCATGAACGGCAATGCCCATGCCCTGACCTTTGCCCATTTTCTTTCCCCATCCAGCTTTTTCAGCAGCCAGTTTTATCACGCCCAGATGACGGGGTGCCTCTGCCAGTAGCTGGACTCTGAATTTGTAGGGATCTACACCTGCCGCGTAGGACATTTCATCGATAAATCCTTCATTGGCAAAAGCGTTCTGAGAATTGTATACTGAGCGCCACCAGCCTACAGGAACTTTGGTATTGGTCATTACATAATCCACCAGCACATTGGGAATGGCATAGGGCAAATTGCTAGCGCCGTTTACGGCACTGTGATCCAATTTCCCTTCCTGAAATTTTTCTGGGAACAGTTGACCGGAGATAGACGGTGCAATTACCCGATGGCTCCAGGATTTAACTTTGTTTTGTTTTGTTAGTGTTCCGCTGAGTTTATGAATACTTGTAGGACGATAAAAATCATGGTGCATGTCATCCTCTCTGGTCCAGATAAGCTTTACAGGTTTATTCATTCTTTTGGAAATTTGAATGGCATCAAGTATATAATCAGTAAAAAGCCTACGGCCAAAACCGCCGCCCAGCATTGTAACGTGGACGTCCACATTTTCTGGATCAAGGCCTAAAGCTTCTGCGGCTGTAGATTGTACACGCTGAGGTAACTGTGTTGGAGCCCAGATTTCACAAGAGCCATTTCTTACATGGGCTACACAATTCATGGGTTCCATAGTGGCGTGGGATGTAAAAGGAACTTTATACTGGACTTCTATCAATCGGTCTTCTCCATCGATGAATGTTGAAGTAGTCCCATCATTTCTGGCAATCAAGGCCTTTCCCGATCCCTTTTCTTCCATCATGTCCTCGATGCGCTTACTATCCCAGTTGGCAAAGTCACCAGGATCCCAATCAACCTCCAGAACACGTTGAGCCTTGATGACAGACCAGGTGTTCTTGCCAACCACAGCAATGCCTTCATCAATTTGAAACACTTTCAGAACGCCGCTGACTTTGTTGGCCTCTTTTGGATTGAATGATTTAACATTCCCGCCAAATGTTGGGCAGCGCAGTACAGTTGCATAAACCATATTTGGTCGTTGAACATCAATGCCAAACTGCGCTGTACCATTCACTCTGGAGAGAGTATCCAGACCAGGCATAGAATTTCCGATCAGTTTGAAATCTTTGGGGCTTTTTAACGGGGGGTCTTCTGGGACAGGCAATTTAGACGCAGCCTCTACTAGTTCACCGAAGGTCAGGGAATTGCCGGAAGGTTGGTGAATAATTGTTCCATTTTCAGCACGACAAGTAGCCGGCAACACATTCCATTTATCTGCTGCGGCCTGAATCAGCATTTCCCGGGCCGCAGCACCGGCTTTTCTTAAACGGTTAAATGAACGACGAATAGATCCACTACCGCCTGTGCCCTGGCTACCGTATTTATCGGGGTGGGCATCGGCTTGGGCCACTTCAACCTGAGACCAGTCTGCCTCTAATTCTTCAGCCACAATCATGGGCAAGGAAGTACGGATATGCTGTCCCATTTCAGACTTGGCGGCTGTTATAAGGATAGTGTTGTCGGGACGGATAGACACCCAGACATTGGGCTCAAAGACCTCTGCCACAAAACCGGCAGACAAAAGTCGTTCTTTATAGGGCAAAACGACTCCGATCATCAGTCCCGCACTAGCTGTGGTGGAGAGTTTCAGGAAATCCCGTCGTGAATAATCTTTCTTCATCCCTGATCCTCTGCAGC
>DPYO01000219.1 GCA_003535775.1 Fidelibacterota bacterium
GGGAGCAGAAGAATTTACTCAGGAGGAAATTAATTCATCACCTTATCTACAAAGTGTTCTAAAACGTAAAGGAGAACAATATGACACATCCAAATTTCGTAAACCAGGTCCTTACAGAATTGCTATTGCGGCGCAAGGAACTAGCAATTCTTGGTCAGCACTCTTTGATGAACATGCCAACTGGTATACTGAGGAATTAGGAAAAGAAGTTATAAGTGAACTTTTGTATGCAGACGCACAAGCTTCTGCAGATAAGCAGGTTCCACAGGTCGAAGACCTGCTCGCACAGGAACCTGATGCATTGATACTTGTACCAATGGGTGCAGCAGCTCTATCCGCTCCAGTTGAACGTGCAATGGCTCAAGGTGTTCCAGTCATCCTTTGTGCTAGTGCCGTAGAAACTGATAATTTTGTAACAGAAGTAGGCACTAATCTTTATGCAAGTGGTGCTGGACTGGCAAATTATATGGTTCAAAAGCTTGGTGGAAATGGGAAAGTCCTAATGATGACTGGGATTCCTGGGACAAGCACATCAGACGTAATGGAGGCCGGAGGAAAGGCAGTTTTTAAAAAGTATCCTGGAATCGAAGTGATTGCCGAGCAACCAGGAAACTGGTCAACGGCTGAGGCGAAACGTATCATGGAGACTTGGTTAGTCAAGTACGGTGACAGTATTGACGCCATTTGGTCTGGAGGTGCTCAAATGTCTCAGGGAATTGTAAGTGCATATCTAGACAAGGGTATGAAAATCCCTCCAATTGGTGGTGGCGAATTCGCAACTGGTTTTTTGAGACAGGCTATTGAAAATGATCTAGATTATGGAGCTTGGCAGTATCCTAATGCTATGGTGGTCCTCTGTATGGATGCGGCCGTAAATATTTTACGTGGTCGACTAGTTCCTCGATTTATCGATTTTGTCGATCACATTCCAGATACCGGAACTTTTTCCGATTTAGAAGGACGTAAATATTTTAACAAGGAATGGAGTGACGATGTATTTGGCCCCATTCTATTTCCAAAAGAAAGGCTCAAGAAACTCGGTTATTTGAGAAAATAAACCAATCATACTTATCCTTAGATAACTTTATCAGTGAAACAAGATTGTTCGAGTAATGCTAAATTTTGAGGCAGGGTAGTTATAACATATTTAATCAATACCGAAAAGTATTTAAAAAAATATGAAGCTAACTAGCGACATTCATGTTGTGGGTGGTGGATACTACGGATTCAACATATCTGGAAGACTAGATTGTCATGTTTATGTGATTAACAGTGGAACAGAGCTTGCGATCGTCGACCCCGGTTGTGGAATAGATCGTGATTTTAAAGCAATACTTGCCAACATCCGAGATGACGGTCTAGATCCAAAAAGAATTCGAAAGATCCTCGTCACCCATTACCATTGTGACCATATTGGCGCAGCAGCAGAAGCCCGGGGATGTCTTGATGCAGAAATGTATGCCTCAAAAATTGTGGCACCCAATATAAGAGAGGGAGACGAGAAAGCCGCTTCACTGGATGTAGGCAAAGCAGTAGGTTTCTACCCTCAAGATTTTGATCTTAAACCCTGCGAAGTTGATGTTGAATTGTCAGAGGGAGATTTGGTCAGAATTGGAAACATGACAATGGAAATATTTGAAACTCCAGGTCATTGTGAAGGGCACCTTAGTTTTCTTCTGAGTGGCGGAGAGAGGAAATACCTCTTCGGTGGAGACATGGTCTTCTGGGGAGGACGAATACTACTGCAAAACATTCATGACTGCAAAATCAATGATTATGCCGAATCTATTTTCAAGATTGAAAAAAAAGATTTTGATGCCTTGCTTCCAGGTCATTTACAGATATCCTTGTCTGACGGGAAAAGTCATGTACAGAAAGCAGGAGATGCTTTCCGAAAACTTGGGGTTCCCCAAAATTTATTATAGAATTTAAAAACATTAGTGTACCGAATAACTTTCCCCCTAACGGTTCTCCATTTTATAAAGCGAAACAGCGGCTACAAAAATAAGCCCCTTAATTAATCCGCTATAAAACTGGCTAACACCAAGTATAACTAACAGGTTGTCAGTAAATGTAAGTAATAATACTCCTCCCAATACACCTATAACCGTGCCACGTCCCCCAAATAGGCTTGTACCTCCTATTACTACTGCGATGATTGCGTTTAGTTCTAGTCCATTTCCAATCACCGGGTCTCCCACTCCCATCCTCATCAGCCAAAGTAATCCGGTAGCAGCAGCTAGGACGCTGCAGAGTGAATAAACACCATACCTTACTTTCTTTACTGAAATGCCTGACAACTGTGCCACAGACAGATTCCCTCCAACGGCATAAATATGCCTCCCAAATATGGTTTTGTTTAGTAGGAACATCATCAGGAGCATAAGTATAATAAAGAAAAAAACAATTACGTAGATTCCAGCAAATTTCTCGCTGTAAAGCATGAGGAAATCACTACTTGCCCGACCTATAGGTTTAGTGCTGATTGATAGAGAAATACCCTTAAGAATGAAGAGTGAAGCAAATGTAACTACAAAGGGAGACATGTTTAGTTCGTTGATCAAGAATGCGTGAATCAATCCCACCGAAAGTCCCAACCCCAAAGTCAAAGTAACTGCTATCCATACATTATCAGGGTCACCATCCATCAGAATCGCAGAAACCAGTACACATAGTTTTACTAAAGACCCAACGGAAAGGTCAATGCCGGCAATCAAAATGACCAACATTTGTCCTAAGGCGACAGTACCAAGATAAGCTGCCTGACGCAAAACGTTAGTCAGGTTTCGAAGGGTTAGGAAATATTCAGAATTGAAAGTACCAATTACTACTAGCACTAAAAT
>DPYO01000213.1:0-531 GCA_003535775.1 Fidelibacterota bacterium
CTGGAAATGGACCTGGCAATCCGGTCAGGCTTTCACACCAATTTTAGGATATTACGTAGAAAAGCTACCCGGTGATCCTGGATCTACATTCAGCACTATTCCTGGAGCACGGAATAGCGGCCGTTATCCGGTATATGACCGCCTAGACATTGGTGTTGTGAGACATGGGAAATTCTTTGGACGGGATATGGATATCTTCTTTCAAATCATCAACTCATATAATAAGAAAAACATCTTCATTTACATTTACAAATTAGGCAGTACCAACAATGGCAAGGATGATGATGGTGACTGGATCGAAAAGGATCATGACGCTAATGGAAATGGTCAACCAGATGTAGGGGAAATCAATGTTGACGAAGAAGATGAAGGTCGGATCCAAGAAGATCCTTTGAGTCTTTTCCCCATTATTCCAAGTATAGGCTTCACCATATATTTCTAGCTATGAAGAAAATACTTATTATACTACCTATTTTGTATCTCGCCTGCTCAATCAATGAGGACCAAGTTGAATATGAAGAGAAACTTGTA
>DPYO01000213.1:931-3360 GCA_003535775.1 Fidelibacterota bacterium
AAGGAGAACGTTAGTTCAAAACAATTATGGATCGATGATGCACAAGTCCATATCATTGGTGATACTATTGATTTATTGCTAGATCCAGTGTTGAATTCACCAGGGAGGTATTTCACCAGTTCAAATTATATTTTTCAAGGCGGTGGAACCTACCAAGTACTTGCAATCCATGGAACTGATACAATCTCAGGAATAACTGTTATACCAGGTAAAATGGAAATCAGTCCCGTGCCGGAATCAATTTATACGTGTAAAGGTAATTCGTTTAATGTCCCGGAGATAAACATCAACAATTACGATCCTGCTATGTGGCCACCTGTTATCGGGCACGTGGACACTTTAAACTTAAAACAGGGTGAATGTTTTACAGAAAGTTTTGCCAGCTATCCATTATTTAAGATCGATTTTAACGAGGACGATTATGAAACCGTACGCATCATGACACTGGCTCTGGATGCTGATTCCGTGGACCTGGAACCATTTACAGATGAAAACAATGATGGCACATGGGATGAAGATGAATATTTCGATGATTGGAACCAAAATGGAATACGGGATAGCTGTTTGATTAACCTGATCTACGACACAACTTACAAGGATATTTACGCTTTGTGGAAAGAGCCTTACCCTCGTGGATCAGTACAGGAAACAGACTGGGTAAAAAACAGTCCCTATAGATATAATCCCTGGCTCTGGAATGTAGAAACAGCTCCAGTGAGTATGTCCTGGTTGTTTTTTGATTATTACGGATTGCAACTGATGACATTCCAAGCCACAGATGACGCTACATTCAATTATTTTCAAGGACTGCCTGAATTCAATCAATATGTAATGCCAAACTCAAATGTAGTTAATGGGTATGGTTTGGTATCCAGCTCTGCATCCAGTTCATTTCTTATATACATCAAAAGAGATAAATCTGTAGACGACTAGTCTGCTTCCTACGAAATAACACATACCGACAACTGCCACTTGCAGGCAGTACTCTGAACTTGAAATGGCATTATAAAGTGTATTCTCAGGTTTTGATGGAACTCCGAATAGTTATTATCGTTTATAGTTGTGATCAAATAAATAACATGAAAGGAGTTTCTTATGAGAAACATCGATAAAAATCGTACAGCAACAGTTATAACTACAATCACATTTTCTGTTCTGGCTCTTGCAGCTATTATTTATCAACATAGTTCTACAGAGGTATCGGAACTCGAAGCACCCGCAGTTGAAACAGTTTTTGAAAATACACAAGAATCAGATCAGTTTGTGAGTACACCAGTAAATGAAACTATTATGGAGCTAGAATCTGAAATTGAAATCCTAGGTACTGTAAAAACAATAATATCATTCAAGTCCGCCTTTGCCGCCGCTCGAAAAAAGTACGGCCCAGGTAAAACATTTGTATATAAAAGCAATGAATACAGCACATCATATGCAGAGGAACTGAATATTGACAGCGTCAATTTCGCTCAAGATCAGGAAGAAAATATCACTGCTGAAGAAATCCTTGCAGAAACATCAGGTACAATCAGTACGGATGTATTCTCTCACGCAGATAAAACAAACGACTAATTCAGCAAGGTGACGCATTCATGCTGCACTTGCCAATAACCCAGGCCCGTTATCCGATGGGCCTGGGTTTATTTTAGCAACAATATCTTTTTTGTTTCTGTTATGTCAAAAGAAGACAGTCGAACAAAGTATACACCACTGGGTACTGAGTAGGTGATCCAGGGAATAGTATGTTTTCCGGCATCGTATTCATTATCAACCAAATTATCTACTACTCTACCCGTGATATCGATGATATCAATTTGGATACGGGCATTACGATTTAGTGAAAATTTGATATTTGTTACTGGATTAAATGGATTGGGATAGGGTGCATGAAGTTTGAAGTTAACAGGCATAATATCCTGGGCAACCTGCACCACAGTTTCTCCGAAAAGCTGATCCTTAAATTCCCACGCATCATGCAAGGGCCATTGGTCATGCATGTGGGAACTTTGTGTCCCGTTCAAACTTGTGAAACCACTTTGCCCTGGAGGATTAATATTAAAATCGATTACACCTGTACCGGTTAGTTCCAGTGCCTGCTGATAAGTGCCATGATCATTAATCGCAAATGGTATATTCTTCACATCATCCAAGGTAACGCCGTTCAACGATCCAATATAATTGGTTATTAGGTCATTACGATCGCACAATGAGATTCCATTTATCCAGGGCCCGATATCGCCATTATTCCACCACGTGGCAGGTTTATTATTATAGTTTGTAAAGTAACCAAGTGTAGAATTATCTCCTTGGGGAAGATCCTCAAAAGCAATAAATCCACCCCACTCTTCCGTACCGTCTCCTTTGTGCGGTAAATATGGATGCACACCGTCACTTCGATCCTGAAACAGGCCTCCATGCCAATAACCAATGTT
>DPYO01000012.1 GCA_003535775.1 Fidelibacterota bacterium
ACCCTTCACATCATATTGATATTTCGCATTTACATCCCCGCTGGGATAGTAAATAGTCCAATCCCCGTATCTCCCGTTTTGGGGAATGCCTGATAGTTCATGCACATTGCCTCCATCGCCCCTGAGGAACCGTCCTTTTGCTTTTGTAATACCGTCGGGGTAATAATAAGTCCACATTCCATTCATCAATTTGTTTTTATAGTTACCTTCGATCTTTTTATTTCCATTATCATAATAGTCCACATACACGTTCCCTGTGTAGGGATTTAATTTTTTTCTTACACTTCCATCCTCATTGTAATAAGTCCACAATCCCACAATTTTAGCATTTTGATAAACTCCTTCCATTCTCTTTTTTCCATTTTCATACCAAAAAATAAACTGACCGTCCTTTCTGCCCCCTTTGAAATTTCCTTCAGTTTTTTTGTTTCCATTTGACCACCACACTCTCTGGGTATGGAATTCTTTACCTCTGTCATATAAATAATGATGTTTTTTCTTCCCATTGTTATACCAGGCGATCCATTCTCCGTCCTTTTTGCCATTGACAAAAAGATAATCAAGTTTTTGTTGTCCATTTTCATACCATTCCAACCGGGGCCCATCAAGAGTGCCCTCTACATAATGCATCTCTATTTTTTTATTTCCGTTATAATGCCATTCCAGTTTTACCTGATCAAAAGCCCCATCTATGTATTGATATTTTGCATTTATATTTCCGTTGGGGTAGTAAATAATCCATTCCCCGTTTCTCCCATTTTGAGGAATGTCTGATGCTTCATGAATATTACCTCCATCACCTCTGACAAACTGACCTTTTGCTTTTGTCACACCATCAGGATAATAATAAGTCCATATCTCATCCATCAATCCGTCTTTATATGCACCTTCCATCATTTTATTTCCATTAGCATAAAGGTCTAGCACCTTACCAGTGTAGGGTTTACCCGTTCTTGGTATATATACTAAACCATCAAGAGTATCTAAATAGTCAACGTAATATAGTGCTTTCCAATTAACCTGTGAAAACAAAGAGGAGGTAAATAGGCTTAGTGATAATAATGTTAGGATTTTTTTATTCATTGTAAACCCCTTTATATGCTATTAGTAAAAATAAACCTTTCAATTTTTATTGCCCACAATTTAATCAGTTATATTTCTTTCTCAGTTGGGGCCCAAATATACTTTGTGCTTTTCATTCTAACACAGAACTTAATTCTAATCAATTTACCTATGTTTTAAGATCATATTTCTGTCTCAAACAATTGGAAACTATTATTATTGGATAAAAGAATTAAGAAACTTAAAGATTCAAATTCAATCCATTGAAAATAATAGTATAGTTATCTCCATCCGGATTGTGTGAATATTTATCATTATTGAAACAGAAAACTTGTCTGCTCTTATCAATTAGTATACTCTTTTATTTTTTCCACGCTTCCATCTGCATTGTAAAAAGTCCACTCTCCAAACAATTTATCATTACGACAAACTCCTTCAAATTTTTTCTGTCCATTTTGAAACCAAAAAGTAAACTGGCCGTTTTTTAGACCCTCCTTGAAATTGCCTTCAGTTTTTATGTTACCATTTGACCACCACACTGTCCAGGTTTGGTCTCTTTTCCCTTCTTTGTGGAAATATTGACGTTTCTTTTTTCCATTTACATACCATTCCAACCAGGGTCCTTCAGGAATGCCAGTCATATCATATTGATATTTCGCATTTACATTTCCGTTGGGATAGTAAATAGTCCATTCCCCGTATCTTCCGTTTTGAGGAATACCTGATAGTTCATGCATATTGCCTCCATCACCTTTAAGAAACTGTCCTTCTGCTTTTGTAACATCGTTAGGATAATAATAAGTCCATATTCCATCCATTAATCCATTTTTATATGTACCTTCTATCCTTGGATTTCCATCATCATAAGAGTCTGAAACGCTACCCGTGTAGGGGTTTTCTATTATGGACGTATCAGTCACTGGAGATTGATTAATCAATTGTTGTTTTGCTTCTCTTATTTTTTTAGACCCCCCTACAGTTGTTGGATCATATTTAGATATTGATTGCTTAAAATCAGGATTATTAAAAGCAGGATTCTTAGCAGACATTGGATCACCTGTATAACCTGGTGCATATACTAAACCGTCACGGGTATCTAATTCTTTCCATTGGACCTGTGAAAACAGGGGAAAGGTCAATAAGCTTAGGGATAATATGACTATGGTTTTTTTATTCATTAGGTAAACCTATTAAATTTATTCTAAAAATAGGTCCTTCAATTTTTATTGCCCACAACTCCACAGTTTAAGCAGTAGTATTCTTTCTCAGTTGCAACCAAAATATGCACTGTATTATTAACCTGATCCGAATAAACAGATAATAACCTTTCAAGTTTAAATTACAACCAGGGTGTTATTTAATCAATGATTAGATAGTGTTAAATTCCCTTAACTAATTATAGCGTTGCTCAAATATTTTTAAACAGAGTAAATTACATTTAGAAATAATTATCATTAATCAACAGAAAGGAGGTGATCAGTTGTCTAATCCTAGTAGAAAGCTGACCTCCAAAGGATCAGCATCTTAACACAATGCTCTGTTGACTTCATTGGAGGTCGGCAAACATACTGAAAAAACAAAGTCCCCATTTCGGGGACTTTGTTTTTTTTATGCGAAGTTTTTTTGTAAGAGGAATTGAATATTATTTTAACAACACCCTTTTTTCGGTCTGCCTGAACTTAAGGGCTTCCAAAATTCAATTTATTATTTATCTGAATTTTTTATTTTATCAACATCAATCGGTTTTGACAATCCCATATAAAAAGCTAGAAACCACATAACAAATATCCCATAAAGTAAAAACAGTAATTGCCATACCCAGAGAGAAGGCAGCCCAAAAGGAGCCCAGGTAATTGGATTATTAGGATCCGAAAACAATGTATTCCCAATTGTTGCAAAAGGCCCAAAGCCAATTAGAAACCATACAAGAGTTAATATCCAGGCAAAAGAAACTAGCTTTTTTCTATCTGGGGATAATCCTGAAACAGATTGCAAGAATTTATGACGTTTGACTTTACGATTATTTTTTTCACTCGGATCTGGGAAAAGAAATGACCCTAAAACTACGGTTATTAGGTTTACCAATATTCCCCATCCTGCACTGTGAATTGTTAATGGATATGCACCCCAGGGGACACCAAACCATGCTGAAGTCTTGTCAGTTAAAGTCACAGCAATTAATCCTGCGATTAATCCTGAAACGACACCTTTTGTGGACAACTTCGGGAAATAACATAATCCCAAAAGTGCGGGATACATTTGGAAACCATAGGCCACTGCTAATCCTCCAAGCATTACAATTGCCTGCGTGGACTTTGCAGCTACAATCAGGGCTGCTGCTGCCACTATGATCACAAACAATCTGCCGAAAAACTTCTGTTTTTTGTCCGAAGCATCTTTAGAAAAATAGTGTCTATAGATATCCCTGGTTACCATCCCGCTGAAAGTTGACATATAAGCTGCGCCGGTGCTTTGCATGGCTGCAAGAGCACAGACTGCCAACAGTCCGACTAGCCACGGAGCTGAAGATGACATCAAATTGATTAACTGT
>DPYO01000005.1 GCA_003535775.1 Fidelibacterota bacterium
ACATTCCATCAGATTGACTCAGTCTATTTGATGGAAGTATAAACCCCGCTTATTTTGGGTGTATCACAATGGTATTATGAATCAGAAAATACTCCCAATTGATCATATTTATTGAGTCTTCGATCTAAAAACTCGTCGGGTGGAATTCCACTTAATGCATTTAATTCTTCTATAATTACTTCTTTAAGAATGGTAGCCGCGTCTTCCAAGTTCCTATGTGCACCGCCTGGCGGCTCCTGAATAATTTTGTCACAAATTCCCATTTTTTTCAGATCTTCTGCTGTTAATTGGAGTGCTTCAGCGGCGCTGGGTGCTTCTGAAGCATCTCTCCATAAAATGGATGCACATCCTTCAGGGCTGATCACTGAAAACCATGTATTCTCCAGCATGAGCATACGGTCACAAATACCGATTCCAAGTGCTCCGCCACTTGCACCTTCCCCAATTACCACTGTCACTATTGGAACTTTCAATTTCGCCATTTCCAATAGGTTTCTCGCAATCGCTTCTCCCTGTCCCCTTTCTTCCGCTCCCAGGCCAGGATAGGCTCCTGGAGTATCAAGCAGTGAAACAACTGGAACACCAAATTTTTCTGCTAACTTCATCACCCTGAGAGCTTTACGATATCCTTCCGGACGCATCATACCGAAATTTCGGTATAGATTTTCATTGGTGTTGCGTCCCTTCTGTTGACCCATAAACATAATCGTTTGTCCTTGTATAGTACCTAATCCGGTAACAAGGGATGGATCATCCCCAAAATATCTATCCCCGTGCAGCTCAAAAAAATCATCCGTCCAGTTATGGATATAATCCAGGGTATATGGGCGATTCGGATGGCGGGCAACCTGTACTTTCTGCCATCGATTAAGATTCGAAAATATCTTTTTCATAAGACCAATACGCTTCGATTCACGTTTGACAATCTTATCCTTTAAATCTTGGGACGGATTATCAACAGAACGAAGCTCAAGAATTTCTTCATCAATCTCTTGGATTGGTTTTTCAAATTCGAGATAATATGTACTCATTTCACAAACTTAACACTGTCTTTAACATAATTTCTATATCCAACGTAATATTCTGGTTTTGAACATAGTAATGATCAAAATGCTGATAATCATCAGAATCGCTGGATAATTTTTGAATGCGTCCAAGACCAGTCAGTCCCGGTTTGCAAATAAGATCTGGATTGTCTTCAGATGAATTGACCAGTGACGCTCCAACAAAGCTCATATCTCCAATAAATACGGACCAGAGCAATAGTAGTTCATGGACAAACTTTGAATCTGATGGAAATAGATATGCAGTAATTGTTTTTCCTGATTCTCCCCAAAAATACATTTTTTGGGGAAGACCTTGAAATATTCTGAATACCAGACCGGGAGAAAAAAGTATAAGCAGGATTCCTGCAAATATAATATCAAATGTACGTTTTGTTAATCGATGAAATCGATGAAAAAGTGAATATTCAATCTGAATAAAAGACAATTCACCAATTTCTTCAATGGATGCCTTACCAATAAGGATATCCTGTTGATGAGGTACCATACGATATGTAAGATGCAGATCTTTTGTGTAATCCATGAGGGATACAATTTTCTTATTGGAAAGGGTGCCTTTTGAAAAAATAATCTCTTTTATTCTATGTGTTTTGATAATATCCCGAATATCATCAATCAAACCAAGAAATGGAGCCGGAAAATCTTCCTGCCTTCCTGTTAATTTTTCGTCAACAAAGCCTATAATAGCCAATCCTGAATCTACCCGTTTCTGAATTTTTTTTGCGATTCTTATTCCCTCCGAATCTGCACCAACAACGAGTGTTTTTCGTGTAAAAAGAATATTATGCCTGTCTTTTATACGATACAGAAATCCATGCGACATAAAATAGTGTCCTATCAACCGCCAGCCTGGAATGAGAAATAGTACAATTCCGCTTGCAACCAAGATTATTAACCGAGAAAATGCATATTGTTTAAAGAAAAATGTAAACACCACCACAACGAAAAATCCTGTCAAGCTTGATATGACCGCTCTGGTATAGGAGAGAATAAAACGACCATATAATTGAAATACAGACCCAACAATCAGCCAGAACAGGATATATACAGTCGGGATAATCCCGTTGCTCATTGTAATCGGATCATAATATGAAAATTTGATTGGAATCGTAACAAGGAAAGCAAAAAGAACAACTGCTGCGTCAAGAAAAACAGAAATTATCTGGGACTTCAATTCTCCAATCAGAGAAACAGATTGACGAATAATGATTCCAAAACGAATACCCAACCGACTAAGAATACTCTGACTTTTTGAAAAATGTTTCCCATAAAAAAGAATCATTGCGTTATAAAATGCATTGATACTGTCATAAGGAGCAAATTTGACCGATTCCCCGCGATAATGAATAATCTTTGTCCTTGGAACATAATAAATTTCTTTTCCCGATTCCTTAATCCTGTAACATAAATCAATATCTTCGCCAAACATAAAAAACTGTTCATCAAATCCTCCAATATCTGTAAATAATTTTCTTTGGAGAAACATACATGAACCGCTCACAGCATCCACAGAATGAACTTCTTCTTGATTTAGATAGGTTAAATTATATTTTCCTGCCCATTTTGATTTTGGAAAGACTTTAGATAAACCAAGTAATTTAGGGAGGGCAACACCTGGCGTTGGAAATGAACGTTTACACGTTAATTGGAGTGATCCATCCGGATTTAATATTTTGGGTCCAACCAATCCTGCTTCCGGATGGTCTTTCATATAGTGAACAAATGTTGCAATCGTATCTTCCTGGATAACTGTGTCCGGATTTAAAATCAATAAATAGTCATTTGTTGCAACTTTTGCTGCCTGGTTAACAGCTTTTCCAAACCCAAGGTTCTCAGAATTTTTAATCACCTTTACGTTAGGAAACCTGTCATGTATAAATTCATCAGAACCATCGAACGAATGGTTATCCACAACAACAATTTCTATTTCACCATTATAATCCGATTGTAGGATGGAATCAATACAGTTCCCCAAATACTCTTTGACATTGTAATTTACAATCAGGATTGAAACTGAATCAAAATTCATAAGACAATTTATTTATTCCAGCCAAAAAGTTTCCATATTCGCAAACGCCATACGACAAAAACAGCTTCATACATAATCGATTTTGACATTTTTGATTCTCCAATAGTCCTATCAATAAAAATAATAGGATGCTCAATTATGTTAAACCCCTTTCTCCAGGAACGAAAATTCATCTCAATCTGAAATGAATATCCGTTTGAACGAATTTTCTTCAGGTCAATAGATTCTAACACTTCTTTCTTCCAAACTTTAAAACCGCCAGTTGCATCCTGGATGGACATTCCTGTTATAACCCGTGAATACAAATTAGCTCCATAACTTAACATCAAACGTCGAAGAGGCCACCTAACTACGCTGATACCATCGCAATACCGGCTGCCAATAACAAGATCATAATCCGTGAGTAAATCTAGCATTACCGGTATCTCCTTTGGATCATGTGACAAATCAGCATCCATCTGTACAATGGCATCATAATCCCGTTCTAAAGCCCAGGTAAATCCAAAACAGTAAGCGGTTCCTAAACCAGCCTTCCCGGGCCTGCATTCAAGATATAGGTTAGAAAATCGTTTTTGTAGTTCCTTGACCTGATCAGCAGTCCCATCGGGGGAATTATCATCCACAATCAACATGTGAAAATCAGGATTAATGAAAAAAACTGATTCCACAAACCGAACGATATTTTTCCGTTCGTTATATGTGGGAGAAACAATTAATGTGTTCATGAGGAAAATTTTGATTTAATATGCTTCAAACTCACTTCAAGTGGTAGAGTTGTAACCTGTAATTTGCTCTTGATCAGGTGGGTTTTCAAACCACATTTTAAGGGTCTTGGGGCAATTTGGTTTAACGACTCAGTAGTAATGGGTTTTATGAGGGAATCATCAAGATTAAAAACCTTAGCAATCGTCTGTGCAAACTCAAGTCTGTTTATCTGTTCAGCACCGCCATAATGGAATAATCCGGTTGCTTCCTTATCCACTATAATACGAAGTGCGTCCGCTAATGACTCCGTCCAGGTCGGATTATTCCACTGGTCATGTACCACCTGAATTTTCCTATCATTCTGCAGAGAATCAATAACCCATTTTACAAAACTTGCATCCGAATTCTTGGCATAATCAAATACCACATTCGTGCGTACAATACACCAGGGATTTGGATGTTTCATCACATATTTTTCTGAAGAAAGTTTCGTCTTTCCGTACATATTGATTGGATCCGGCAAATCCTCTTCATCGTAAGGTCCTGTCTTCCCGTTAAAAACGTAGTCTGTTGAAATGTGGATAAATGCTCCATCAAATACCTCAAGAAAATTTAGCACACTCTCCGAATTAATTTTTTCGGCAACTTCAGGATTCATTTCACAACCATCTACATCCGTCATCGCAGCAAGGTTCAATACAACATCCGGTTGAAAGCGGCTTACAATATTTTGAACACCCTCAGGTTTCGTTACATCCAAAATCTCACTGGAACAAGATCCTGAAAAGAATTCCGGAATAAACAGATCGGTCGCTAACATATCAGTATCCTGAAATTTCTTTAACACTGCATTTCCTAACTGTCCAAAAGCGCCTGTTACCAGAACCTTTTTCTTCATAATTATTCTTTCCTCACATGAAAGGAATGAGCAATCAAATCCAATTGCCGTAAATATATACTTTTATCATTTCCAGGATAAAATATGAGGAGATTAATATGATAAGTCCTATCAGTAACTCCATCGAAAATAATATAACTGATAAACGGTCCTCCCTGAGCTTCTTGTTCAGATTCCCATATACCTGTAATTCTCCAACTAGCCCAATGAAGAAAACTAGTCTGTTGTATTTTAAATTTATAGGGATGGTACCGAATATGTCCATAAAACTTTTGTGGAAAATTCCATCCGACCTCTGCAGCAATCAGCGAATCAGGGGCAGTCAGGCCTTCTTCCCAGTGAACTGACACCCACTGGTAGGGCATTTCCCTCCCCAGCCAGACCCAGTTTGAGTCAGGTTTTTCCTGGATAATTTCCCACCCCCAGGGAATGTTAAGACTCCACTGATATTTTTTCATAAAATCCTCTTCCACATCTTTTCTCCGCATTTTATCAAAAAGGTATTTTTTCTGCTTTCTGTTAAAGTTTTCGTTGAATCGGGACCTGACCCATTCTTCTTTCCCACGTATATCCTGAATTATATCATCTTTGGATTGTCCGCTTAAAATCATGAACAACTGACCCTTAGCAAATTGATCTTCAGTGAATATGAAATGTTCACCGCCGTTTATTGTTCGTTCATAGT
>DPYO01000207.1 GCA_003535775.1 Fidelibacterota bacterium
AAATTTTAGAAAGTATACTTGTATTTTATTTTGCCCTTGATTTCTGTATAATCTTTTGATCCCACTGGATCTGCAACAAAATCATTAACCTTTACAAATCCAATATCCAGGCCAATAAACTGATTTTTTGAAAATTTATACTGCCCGCCAACATTCAATGACACTTTACGATTATCAATCTCATTTATATTTCCGTCACCAGCTTTTGATCCAAGAACCAATGTACTACCCGAATAAAATTTGACTATTTTATTTTTTATTTTTAAAGCATAAGCTATTTTTCCATTCACAAGGGTAAACGTGGTTTTGCTGTCTGATAGAGGAATATTTTGTGCAAGTCCAAAACCAAGATTCACTGACAGTTTATTTGGATATGTCTGAGCTATTGCTAACATGTAGGAATTACTTTTAAATGAAGCCTCACGGTTCGCATCGTCCTGGAAGTTCATAAACATCAGGTTTCCGGATAAACCGACCTCAACATTTCTAATTCTTAAGTTGTATGTAGGAGCAATGGTTAGGGTTGAACTTTTATCATCACTGAGATCCACTGTATCCCCTGCCACAGCTTCCCCCTTATGAGTCATGAAACGATAACCAAGGTTCAAACCCGGGAGACCAGGCTTCATCATAGTCATATTTCCTGAATACGTAGCATTTCTAACTGTCTGAACATCTAACAAATCCAGATTATTATGGGTATTCTCATACCCAAGGATAAGCATAATTTGGTTATTGGATAGTTTAGTACGCCCATCCAGTTTAAGTCCTTGAATGTCAGTCTGTATTGAAGAATTACCCAATGAAGAGAATAACCGGGGAATTCTTTTAAATGATCCTTTCAAATCAAAATATTGATTCCTGTTTTTAAATTCAACCAAATATGTTCCTTCACTAATATTTTTTAATAGTCCCTCATCTGAATTGTAAGTGCTGATATCCTGATTGCGACTAACCGGATCAATAATATCCTCTGTCATAATTGAAGCAGCCCAATACGATACCACCTCCGTTTTTCCCCCAAACAATTTCACTCTGGAATTAACTCCGGCTACTTTATTGCTTTGGGCAGTATATTTGTTTTGTAATGAATCCGGAATAGCGGAGAAATTTCCAAACACTTCATCTTCCAGGGTCGTTGTATCATCTTCTACTTGTAAATAATTAACACCGAACTCAACAATATCATGATAATTAAACTGTGTACTTAACCCAATTATTTTTCTGCTGAAGGTACCTTTATTATAAATAGAACTATCACCAGAAAAACTCGCAAATCCGGATATCATTTCTCTTGTACGGCCATAAACAAATTGAGTACTCAAGCCTTTGTAGTGAAGATCTGTTACCGTACCTCTCACGCGGGCACCTTTTAACGTCAATTCAGAAAACGACGGGTTATGGTCACCGCCTTTAAATGAAAGGAACGGAGTTGCAACAGAAAACCGAAAACGATCAAGTGGCTGTCTATATTTGTCAACGTCATTGGCAGCTGGATCAAAATGTTTATTTAATACAATCCCAACTGTAGCCATTAAATTCTTCTTGTTAAAAGTCAATTTTAGACTCGGTTTTTGTGTGTCAGACGGTCTGTTTTCTGGCTGGTTTTTCCCGGAAAATGCATCAAATTCTGACTCATAGTTTATTACGCCCTTAATTTTTGCATCAGCAAGAAAGGGTTTCTTTACTTTAAGCTCTGCTTCTTTACTTATGGAAAATGTCCAAGACATAGGTGGTGATTCATTTTTCATGAGATCACTGACGTAAAATTTTATGGAATGGGACCCAAGAGCAAAATCTGTTGAAGGGACATAAGAAATCAGGTCTTGGTTAATTTCTAGTCCGTCTGTCACATCCACTCCATCAACTTCCATCTTTATGGAAGCAACATCAATATCGTCTTCCTCATCATAAAGAGAAACAATAATCAATTGATGTCCGTCTGTATTTGTAGAGCCATCATCAGGATTTAATAAAAGAACATCAGGGGCACTCGGTCCAGAAAAAGATACATAAGAAATCTGATAAGGATAATCTTCCGGATCAATTTCTGGGACATAAGCCCGATTATCAGATGAATCCACGGCTTTGATATAGTATTCTATTCCTTCAACACCTATATCCTCTGAAGGTATTTCAAAACGATAATCATTGACTTCGAGGTTCATTAACTCATTACGGAAATTTGATTCTCCCCTAGCACGGTAGAAAAGAATCACATCTCTAAGTTCATCATTATCTGTTACGATTGCTTCAATGATCAGAGGCTGTCCTTCAAACGTTTTTGTTACTTGTTTGTGTAAAATTATTGGCATTACAGTATCAGTAAAATTATTAGCTGAAGAAGTTGAAAATTCTTTAGGTACTTCTGTTTGAGCACATAGACTATTTGTACCCAAAATTCCATACAGAAAAACCAGAACAATAATATTGATAAATTTTTTATTAAAACTCATTTTCCTGATCACTTTCTTCTTCTCCTGAATTTGATCCTTCGACGGAATTAACTCTTAAGATCACCCGAATAGTTCCATCTTGATTTTCAATTACATCTTTTGATGTAACTTCCAGTGTACCGGAATTGATGGCTTCTATAATACTCTCAACACTTCCTGTACCTTTGCTCACCCAGCTAGCCATTATCCGTTTTCCTACAAGGGTCTCTGCTAATTCAGGATCAACCTTTTCAAGTGCCTGCTCGGTCTTAGTCTTCGAAGTTTCCTGCTGCTTTGTACTAATACTTAATTCTCCCGGTGATGAGCTTCCTCCAGATACAGCCAATGTAGACTTCCCAGATGCAATACTTTTCCCTTTAATGACACCTCTGCCTTTTGTCAACTTTACTACTGCATCAGGAGTCCAATTTTGACCCCCATCAACAGAAAATACAAATTCAGCTCCGCTGGAAGAGAGGTTCACCTCATTATTGTAATCCAAGGCCATCTTTCCATCTTTGGCATCCTCAACAGTAATTTGAAGATTAAATGGTTTTCCAATATTTTTTTCCCCTGGTTTATCCGGTGATAAGTTTAGACGCCATTCCTCCTTCACCTTACCTACCCATGTTGGTAACTCATTTTTTGGGATTTCTTTAGGTGCTGAAGGAGCTTTATCTTTACTTGAACTACTGGTTGTCATTTCTGTGGCTAAAACTTTCCCCATCTCATTCATAAACTCCACTGTTCCCTCAATAACCGTCAACACACTTGTTCCATCTTCATTTACTAGAAGATTAAGTTCTGTACCTTTCACAGATGCAACACTGGTGGGTGTATGAATTTTGAACTGTGATCCTTTTGTAGCTGTTAAGTTTAACTCCCCAACCTTCATATTTATCTCAGTATCTAATTCTCTTTTTACTGTTCTTTTGGATTTGATCGTAAACTTACTGTTTGCCCGTATTTTTATCAGGCTACGATCAAGGAACATAATCGAGCTGAATGAAGCTTCACCTGTCTGTAATTGATCCCCATCAAATAATTTTCCTCCCCATGTAGCAGATCTCCAACCGGGATCTGTTACCGGGTCTACTTTGACATCTCCAATGACCTTGCTCATAACCGCAACCGGCCTTGTTGCTGAAAAACCAAAGGTAATAATGCAAAACCATAAAACAAGAAATCGAATTTTATAGCGCACTAATATTATTTTATTGGTATTCAACATTTTAATCACCAAAATCAATTATAAGCTCTATTTCTTCATCAAGCTGCTCCATAGGACCAGACTCACTTCCAGTGGTAAAGGTGAACACAGCGCTCATCTCTCCAAAAGCTTCATCGTTTTTATAGGCCTGTGCCTTGATATTATATTCTGTATTAAAAGCAAACGATATATCATCACTTATTGGAGTGTATGGAAAGGTCGAAATAACTGGTGATTCCCAAACCACATCTTCAACTGTAGAAATTGTTAAAGCATAACCATCGGCATCTTCTACATCTGAGACTAAAGATACAGTTGGCATATTAGGTGTCTCATCATTGATAGAAACTGTCACAACAGGCACTGTCGTGTCCAGGTTTTCAACAACAAAATCGGATGGTGGATATTCATCAATATTACCCATTATAATTCCATTAGGATCCAAGGGTATTACCCTCCAAAAATATGTCCTCCCTAGTTCTAACAGATACTCCGAAGCATTGAGTTGATAATTTTCTTTGGAAACCAGATATGTATACTCTGGATTAGCCAATTCAGGATCCTCTTCACTTGATATTTGAAATTCAAATCCACTAATTCCTGTGGGCACATCCCAGGAAAATGTGGGAATTAAAGAATTGACTGAACTTCCCGTTGGCGGATCAAACATTATTAACGGATCAATAATAAAACTACTCACACCAGTATAATCTTCAGCTGTTCCCAAAATATTTTCATCCTGATCAAAAACAATAACTATCCAATTATAGGTTTTCCCTGGAACCAATGAGATTGCATCAGCTGGATATTCAAAGGAAACCAATTCAAAAACCTGAGAAAAAATTGGGTTTGTTACCGGATCAGCATCCCCATGTGAAATCCTGATTTCATACCCGCCGAATTCTCCAGGAGTACTCCAATCAAACTTAGGTAATACAGTTGATATCGAAGTCCCTGTCTGAGGTTCTGTAAGTTCAATGGGGCTGATAGTAAATTGGAATATCTCCGACCATTCACCAGGAATCGGCTCAAGGGGATTCGCCCTGATCTTCCAATAATATGGATATGAAGGCAAGGGAACCAAAGAAGGTGCATCAATGGGATACAAATAAGATGCATCGGTCAAAACCGCATCCCAGATAGGCAGCTCTACGAACGGATCATCCCGGTCCCCAATCCGGAGTTCATAATTCATCGCTCCAATAACTGGAGCCCAGGTAAATGAAGGCCTGACACCCGGTTCAATTCCACCTTGACCCGGGGATAATAATTCTGGTGATTCGCCAAATTTAAAGGACCAAATTTCACTTACTGCTGGCTCGAATGCATCCCAACCATAAAGTCCACCCTCATTATAAGTAGATACCTGCCAAACATATTCACGACCCATGGCAAAAGGATCTGCTTCTGGAGGATAGGTCCAGCTTATATTGTCCTGGCCGCCGAGGTGAACGTAATCAATGTCCCAATCATTTGTCCAGTGAGTCAGGTTTTCCATCGCCTCTTCCTTGCTTTGTCCTTCTTCTACCAAACAAATCCGGATATTGTATAGGAATTGTGTACCAGGAGCTGTCTGCACTGAATACCAGGAAAAAGTTGGATTTGTCTGGTTAATCGCACTTTCGTCAGAAGGAAAATATAATACAGGCGGAACAGGGATTGTAATTCTCCAATCGTGATAAATTGTTTCAACAGGAGGAGGATTAATAAAATACAATTCGTCATCATCACTCCAAAGCTTAGCCTGCAGTTCCACTTTCAGTTCATAATCCCCAGATGGTAATGTACCTGCACGGGCAACAATAGCATTGAACCCCGGATCAACAACAAGTTGATCGATCCTTGAAAAATCATTATTATAAACGTTTTCTCCACTATTTGAAGCCAAATATCCCTGACTATTTTCTCCATCCCATTGCTTGGT
>DPYO01000050.1 GCA_003535775.1 Fidelibacterota bacterium
TTCCCGAGGGTCACAATATGATGTTCTCCCTTATGAATCCTCACGTTTCCATCTACCACGATATACATGGAATCACCATAGTCTCCTTCAGAAAACATGAGTTTTTCATCAGAGTGATATATTTCTTCAGAAATTTGAGCGATTCTGGTAAGAACATCACCGGGGATATTCTTAAATAAATCAACTGATTTTAACAGGATAGTTTTTTCGAGTATTGAATACATATCGGTCTCCTTGTTCAAACTGAACTTTTCTAAAGGAATTATCTCCTTAATTTTACCGGATTCATCTTCAATCCGGCTAAATAATTGATCAATAAAAATTGTCTCCTGGATTTTATCCCAGTCGATCTTTTCTAATAAGTCCTGGCGATTACTTTTGATAATGTAATTAAGTGCGATTGCGGCTTTCCACTTATGCGCACCATGAATCCAAAAGAGTATCAAATCATCAAATTCAACTAGTAATTCATTAAACAAATCTTTTCCAGCTTTTACTTCATCAATATCAACATCGATGAGTGGCATAGTCAATTTGCGGTTTCCCGGGGAAAAGGTGGTATCCACCAACTCCAACACATAAGGCATTAATTCCGAATCTTGGTTGGCAACATATTGAATATAGGTTTCAATGGGTGTATTTGGATCATGCAAAACACCCAACTTTAACATAATTTGAATAAATTTCTTTATATCACTTTCTATGTGGTCTCTGATTAAAAAACAATTCTCATCATCAGGTAAACATTGTAAAAATAATACCAGTTGGTATGGTCTTTTAGCAATGGAATCCAAGTTCATTTCTATCCCTTTTATAAAATCCTCAGATGGATGATCTTCCCTGGCCACAGACAATAATGAGTTGGTTACTTCTGCCAAGATGTTTAGATAAGTTTCGTCTAACCCTTTTTGTAATATCTTCGATGAATTTTCCACTTTATAGTGTTTTAAACAGCGAATAATTCCCATTCGCAGTGGGAATTCGCTATCCTTTTTATATAACCATTTATCCAGATTATTTAATACTAATTCTTCATCAAATCCAGATAAAGCATGTCGAGCTTGCATGGCAGTTTTTGGATAGGCCAAATTTCCAATTATATGATCCGTTAAATCCGGATTGTCTCTGGTTGAAGCAATCCGCAAAGATTCTTCCCGAATTTCTGGTGAGTCACGATGTAGAAAATCAATCAATTTTTCATCATTCATGATCCCCATGGGCTTATCTAAAAACTGGAGGCCTGCTTTTATCTTTTTCACATCTGGACTGTTCAATAATTTCTGTAAAACTGTCTTGGCATCATTTTCATGACTATTCATTTTCAATAATGAACAGGCACTGGCTGATCTGATCTCCAAATCAGCACTTGATAGGTTCTGATGTAATTCATCTGAAACTGGTGAAAGTTTTCTTTCTCCTGCTACGGCAATCGCTTCAGATTTTATTTCTTCACTGTGTTTAACCGCATCGATAATAAATTGGTCCTCAATAATACTGGGTTGACTTCCTGCTAATTCAAGAATTGCTTTTTTCACATTGGTTGATCCATTTTGAAATAATTCTGCTAATGTATTTTTCCATGGATCAAGAGGCATTGTTTTAATCAGATCTATTCCAAACAATTGCTTGAATTCATCCTTGTCCAATAATGTTTTATCAATAGTTTGGATGATGTGATTATCCGTTAGATCAAATTCTACATCTTCCAAATTCAATTGTCTTTTCTCAATAGCAATCATCAGTGTTTTAACATATCCGTTTTTCAACCGAAAACTATTCCATACCCAAAATATTATCGCTACCAGTGCCATGATGCTCAGGAGATGTAATTTATCAGTTGGGACAAATTGAAATTGCACCAAAACAAAAATGAGAATGCCCACTACTCCCTCTAGTGTTGCTCTGATTGCACTATCAATGACCGGTTTTGCCTGTTTTTTTCTATCCTTAGGAACGGGTAGCCAGAGAATTTCCTGAGCGGCGCTATTGATAGAAAATTTAAACACCTGATCAGAAAATTTTGCCATAAAGACCGATGCAAGGAGTGGGATCATTAGAAAACCTGATGTTCCAAAAGCGAGTGAAATAGGTAAAAATAGAAGTCCAGCAAGTATACCAAAACGAGCTAAAACCATCCCGGTGATAAAAAACTGCATGAAAATCGTCGCCGCTCCGGTAGCCATATAATAGGTACCGAAAAAACTTACCAAATCATCTTGGAGTGGGAATGTTTCAACTGCTGTCATTTTAAATTGATAATCGATTATCTTTGATATAAATGCTGCCAATCCGATGAGTAGAGCGATAGATTTTAAATAGGGGTCAAATTTGAATTTTATTTTTTTCTCTTTTGATTCTACTGCGGGTTTCTTTTTTTGTCTTTGTTTATCTTCAGGCTCCTTGTATTTCTTTATGAGCATGCCCATAATAACATACAAGCCAATAAAGAAAATGGTAAGGTATAGTAATTTCTCTGATCCAAACATTTTTACAAATGGTTTCAGGGAATACCCTGCCAAAATACCTGCCACCGATCCACCAGCGCCTAA
>DPYO01000245.1 GCA_003535775.1 Fidelibacterota bacterium
ATTCTCAAAAAGTATTTTAATCCCATCAAGCCCCACATTCGTGGGGTTTTTTGTTTGTGGATGATGTGTAGATTTGGGAGCGTATAAACTGAAATTTTATGAGTCACATTATTAAATCAACAGAAAATAATTCATGGTTCAATGCCTAGAATATTAATTAAATAAAAAAGGATATAGAATGAAGACTCCAATATTTTTATTTTGTACTTTCTTTATGATCTCATTTATTGCATGTAGTGAAAATTATAAAATGTTCGACAAACCCATTTCATCAAGAGTCGCCAATTATTCAATAGAATGTAATTTTGACCCCGTCAATAAACTGATAATCGGAACTGAGTTCATCACTTGGACTAATAAAACAAACCTTCCGGTAAAAGAGATGCAATTTCATCTTTATATGAACGCGTTCAGTAATGAAAACTCAACTTTTCTAAAGGAATTAGGTGAATCGCCAAAAGAATTGAGGGGTAGTTGGGGTTATTGTAAAATTAACAAACTCTATCTTGGTGAAAATGTTGACCTTACTCAGAATATTAGCTTTATCCAGCCGGATGACGATAATAAGTTTGACAGCACAGTTGTTTCGCTGAAACTTCCTGATGAGATACAGCCGAACGAGTCGATCGAATTGACAATAGAATTTACCACTAAATTACCACCACTAATTGAAAGATCCGGTTATATTGGAAGTTTCCACATGGCTTCCCAATGGTTTCCGAAAGTAGGTGTTTATTCTGATTTAGGGTGGAACTGTCACCAATATCATTCTAATTCCGAGTTTTTTGCAGATTTTGGTATTTACGATGTAACGATTATAATACCGGATGAGTTTATGGTCGGTGCGACAGGTATTTTAATAGATGAAGTACAAATGGCTGGCAACCGTAAGCGCCTTCACTATTATGCTGAAGATGTTCATGACTTTGCCTGGGGAGCCGACTCAAACTTTGTTGAAATAAACGACCATTCTGGAAAAACAGAGATACGATTGCTCGCGCAAAAAGAACATACTGGAGAAGTTGTTAACCGAATTTTACATGCAACTAAGTCTTCTCACCAGTATTTTACTAAGAGGTATGGTCAATATCCCTACCCTCAGATTACAATTTTGGACTCACCCGTGTTTAATGCCGTTATGGAATATCCAACACTTTTCTTGACCGGTAATTTCGATGGATATGATAACCCGCCGGCGCCAGTAGAACCTCAACTAGTTGAAAATCTATTCATGGAAAGATTGACCATGCATGAATTTGGCCATCAGTGGTTTTATGGGATGTGCGCCAATAATGAGTTTGAAGAAGCATGGCTGGACGAAGGTTTAACAGAATATATTACAGCAAAAGCCTTTGAAGCAGAATATGGAAAAATAATGCAAAATGATGAATTTGGAAAACCTCTCCCGGTCAGAGACTTCCGTAAGCAAATGTACATCGAGAATTATACTAATTTACCTATTCTCAACTATTCCTGGCACTATCCCACATTTTCAGAGTACTATGTTGGAAGTTATGTTAAACCCAAGCTCCTGTTTTATACATTAGACAACTATTTTGGTGAAGCAGTAATGGAAGAGATTATTTATTTATTTTTTCAGAGATGGCAGTTTAATCATCCCAAAACCCAGGATTTTGTCGATATAATCACAGAAATTGCAGGTGAAGAAATCCATACTATTATTCAACAGTATTTGGAAACATCTGATTTTCTGGATTATAAAATAGAGAGTGTTTATCAGAATAGAGTAAAGGTCTCTCGAATTGGACAGCAGATATTTCCGGTTAATATAGAGTTTACTTTTAAAGGAAACAAAAAGATATCAAAGCAGTGGAAGGCTGAAGAATCCGAAATTACTTATGAATTTAACAAAGAACCCCACCTTACTCGCGTATGTATAGATCCTGAACAAATGATTGAGTTTGAACTCAACACTCAAAACAATTGTTGGAACTTTGATAACTGATGCTGTCTCGTATAAAAGAAGCAACAATGCTAAAATGAATGCTGTACAGCCATCGGATAAAGTAGATTCTCAATGGTTTTTTCTAAAGGGTAGGGATCATGGAGAGGCACGCATTAAAAACATGAGCGCTGAAGAAAAGCAGAGGCTTATCACAACCCTCGAAAAATGGCTTTCCATTAAAATAGATTAAATAAGTTGCAGCGTATGCACGCCTTTTAATACCAGCCAAAAGGAGAAACTCATGATTGCCGATCATAATAGAAGAAGTCGATTATGTGGCAGAAAGGGATCGCTTTTGATCTCAATATGTCTCGTATTTATTGCCATGAACGCATCCTCTCAGATAGTCCAACCATCTGTTGATGCGCTCACTGAACTAGACCAACAGGTTCAATCCCACCTTGAAGAACATAATATCCCGGGCGGTCTGGTGGCGGTGGCCTCGAGAGGACGGATTATCCATCTTAAAACATATGGGATGGCCAATGTTGAGCTTGCGGTGCCGGTCTCAGACAGCACTGTATTTGAGATTGGCTCTATTAGTAAACAGTTTGTTTCTGCCATCGTCATGCTGCTCATGCAGGAAAACAAGCTCAAGTTGGATGATCCTATTCAGAAGTATCTGTCAGATCTCCCAAGTGAGTGGCTCGGCGTGACAGTGCGACAATTGTTGACGCACACTTCAGGGATTCCCGACTATGAAGAAATTCGGACCTACGACGTATACCGCTTTCGCCTCACTCCGGAGGAAATCATCAAGATAGCACATTCCCGCCCCATGGATTTTGCTCCGGGTACAGGGTGGTTTTATAGCAACACAGGTTACTTCTTATTGAGTATGATTGTTGAGCGGATCGAAGGTCACCCACTTGGTCAGGTCTTGGAATCTCGCATTTTTGGACCTTTGCTAATGACACAGACCCGAATGGCAGATCCGGAGGCCATTATACGTCATCGTGCTTCAGGCTATTGGGTCAACAAAGCTGGTGAGTTGATAAACCGCAATCCCACTGAAACTTCATCCACCCTTGGTGCCGGAGGGATTCTATCATCTGTTTATGACCTTACGAAATGGGATGAAGCATTATATGAGAATCAACTTTTTAGCGATGATTCCAAGGAAGCTATGTGGGCGCACACTATACTCCCCAATGGAGATAGTACCGGATATGCATTCGGATGGAATGTACGTCAGTATAAAGGGCTCAGGAGACTATCTCATGGTGGCCAAGTAGCAGGATTTGTAGCGAACTTCGCTCGGTTTCCGGATGAGGAAGCTGCGATTATCGTGTTCTTGAATCGATACCGCGTTAGCAGTAGTCGCCTAAGTAAGGCTGTACTTCACACCTTCATGCCGAGCCTTGGACCTGTTCCGCAACAAAAAAAAGACTAAGAATCAATACTAGGACCATTG
>DPYO01000025.1:0-191 GCA_003535775.1 Fidelibacterota bacterium
GTAAAACGTCTTTATATCCGTCTTTATCATAATCATACGAACTTCCACCGTGGAAAAAACTAATATCACTAGATGCATCGATTACGTTATATGATCCGGCACTGTTACTAATTACCACTTTATTTTTTTCTCCCGGGAAAGGACTTTTATCATACCCATGACAAATAACAAAAATATCTGGTAAATTATCA
>DPYO01000025.1:324-18201 GCA_003535775.1 Fidelibacterota bacterium
GTCATCGAGCACCAGCACCATACCGCCCGAGGCCATGCCGCCGAGATGCGGATAGCGCTCCAGAAGAGTCACGCTGGCCCCGTTGCGGGCGGCAGATACGGCTGCTCCAATACCGGCTGCTCCACCACCGACGATAACGACATCGGTTTTGCCCACGACGGGCACATCGTGGGTGGCCTCTTTAACTGTCATCTGATCGTTCATGTCGAATTTCATAGTCAATTGTCGTTAGTGCATTTTACCAGGGTGCCCCCGAATTATCCGGTGTTCGGCGAACGCGGTAAGGCAAAAAAGTGATACCGCCAGCCCCGCAGACATAAATAGGGATATGAAAATTATGTATAAAACTTTATNNACAAAAATATCTGGTAAATTATCATTATTAAAATCATTAACTAAAGACTTTCTTGGGTGTATGCATGTATCATTATTTGACACCAGGTAATTTTCATTCTTTTCAAATTCACCATTACAATTTTGTATATAGAATTCGAATCTGCTATCAGTTGCTGCTTCTGGCGTCGTTGCTGGCAAGTAGGTAAGTTTGGTTGTAAAAATATCAATTAATCCATCTTGATTGAAGTCTGCATAAGCTACAGCACCTGTGCTGACACCCTTAGGATGCTTTTGTGGGGTTAACCCTATATCTTTAAAGTTATCATAGGAATTATTTTTTATGCTTAATGGGGTCCCATTACATGATGTTTCTTCTTTAGAATTATTTTTATTGCAAGAAGAAATAAAAATAGAAAAAAATATTATATAAACTAGAATTTGAAACCAGGATTCCAGTTTACCGGTGGGACCGGTTGTAGTTGGTTCATTTATTAAGGTAAAAAACATTTTTCATCATTTTTATTTAACAGTAATGAGAGGAAATAAGTTTGAAAAGTCACATATTCATATTTTACAATGAGATTACCGATTAAATCCCTTGCAATTGAAGAGTATAGGCCTATCTAAAAAATTTATCTATTAGTAAATTGCTTAATCCCCAGATGTTAGGTTTGAGGTGTATTTTACAAGAATGTGGATTTTTCTTGGAGGGTCTCTGATTGTGAAGAAAATGTAGGACAGTTACCTTCACTATTATTATTACCTCAATTCTAAACAACCATCAGAGAAGCCAAGTTAGTTGATAACACCTTTAGCACCTTCTCCTGTATAGACTCACTTATCCACAAGCTTGACATCAATTTCACAATATTGCAATGTGACTGGAAAATAATCTTGAAAAAAAGATCTAAATGTTCTATTTTGCTTGTGATAGCTTCCCTCCATGGAATAAAATCGGGGGCAATCTTGGCGATTGATGGTAACCCACTTGCCAAGAATGATGAAGAGATGTCCGAGTACAATCCATATCGCAGTGTTGTAAAGGAAACGGTTGATATTGCCCTCAAGATAGCGTTGGATGCTTTGATAAGTGGTCATGCAAGTTTAAAATAATATGAATCATAACATACTTCTCATTACGACTGATCAACAACGTTACGATTCGTTGGGTTGTACTGAAGGGAACATAGCACGGACACCAACTATTGATAGTCTTGCATCCACTGGGATCAGTTACACAAAATGTTTTGGGCAGAACGCTACTTGTACGCCGGCTAGGTCAACCATTATAACAGGAATGCACCCTCACACTCACGGAGCGTGGGCACTAGGTGTTCCTCTTGCTGATGACACTCCTAATGTTGCCCGATTGCTGTCTGAACATGGTTATAACACGGGACTGGTTGGAAAAGGACACTTCCAGCCCACTGCCGACCGAAATGGGCGCTTTTCAGAAGGCCGAGTGGCTGCATCTAACCCCGGCCCGTTACTTGGATTCGACCGTGCGGTCCTATGCGGCCATGGCCCATTTGGTCAACACTATGGCCAATGGATCAATAAGAATTATCCTGAGTTTACTGGGGGGTTTGTGGATATGGTGAATCGACAAAACCATCCGACTCGGGCCTTTGGAGGTGACACGTTCGCCTCTGAAGTCGCAATAAACCCTATCCCACGAGAACTCTATCACACCGATTGGGTGGCGAATAGTGCCATGGACATGATCGCAGGTTGGCCGGATGACCAACCTTGGTTCCTCTGGTTGAGCTTCCCAGATCCCCACCATCCTTGGGACCCTCCTTCCGATGAACGGTACCGTGTGCCTTGGAAAGAGCTTCCCCTCCCTGATTTTTATCCTGGATCACCAGCGGCTAGCATGAAGATGCTCGAGTCACGGCCTCCGCATTGGCTGGGTTATTGGAATGGCACATGGAAAACCGAGACGAGCCGGAGTGACTGGGCCCCCCATCAGATGACACCGGATCAAGTATGCGAGATAAACGCTCTAGTGCATATCAAGAATGAGCTGATCGATGAAGCATGTGGTCGTGTGATAACAGCTATCAACGACCGAAATGACGCTGGGGAGACAGAAGTACTTTTTACAACCGACCATGGTGAATTTCAGGGAGAGTTTGGTCTTTTGTATAAAGGCCCATTCCACACATCCGCCCTTTTACATTTGCCCATGATTTGGCGCCCGGCTCCAAACAGGGCAATATCCCCAGCAGTTGTTTCAGACGTCGTTGGTCAAATTGATATCGCACCAACGATATGTGAAACAGCGGGCATTGATGTACCAGATTGGATGCAAGGACAAACTTTACCGAAGACTTCGGGTACAAGGATAGATTCTCTGGCTCTGACAAGTTATGACAGTCCGAACCCAGGTCTTGGAATGCATCTTCGAACCATAACTACGGAAACGCATATCTGTACGGTATATGAGCCAAGCACGATTGGCGAACCTACAGGACTGGAGCGTTTCGATGACCTCACCTGGGGTGCAATGCCTCCGAGCACTGTGTCGTATACAGGGTCCGAGGGTGAGCTATATAACATTGTGGATGACCCATCAGAGCAAATTAACCTTTGGTCTGATTCAGGTCAGCGGAAAATACGTGACGAGTTAATCGGACGAATGCGCGATGAAGCACCACCTAAGCGAATGCCTTGGCCGTTAGCCGAGGCAGGCTACTGAAATCATCATTCTTGTCGACCTTTTTAACCTCCATTGGGTGAATAAATGATAAATCTGACAGGCAACATAGTTGTAGTGACTGGTGCAAGTGGCGGAATTGGATCGGGTATAGCCAGACGTTTTGCTGCTGCAGGAGCTTCACTCATACTTCACTATCACTCAAACTCTGAATCAGTAACCAAACTTGCAGAGGAGCTCCCAGTCAAAGCCATTCCAGTACAGGCTAATATAGTGGAGGAGGGTAGTGCGGAGCGAATCGTAGATGTCGCAGTAGGGGAATTTGGGAAGATAGATATCCTAATTAATAATGCTGGGTCACAGTTAATTGCAGGTTTTGATTCAATGACTGTTGAAAATTGGTATAGCATGATCAACATCAATCTCACAGGCACACATTTGGTAACTCAAGCATGTGTAAAGGCCATGATCGATAGAGGTCAAGGTGGATCCGTGGTGCACATTGCATCGATTGAAGGATCGCATCCGGCCTTTATGCATGGTCACTATGCCACATCTAAGGCGGGTGTGATCATGCACGCTCGTGCGGCTGCACTGGAATATGGGTCCAAAGGTGTTCGAATCAACTGCGTTTCACCCGGCCTAATTGATCGACCGGGTCTTGCTAGGGATTGGCCTGAGGGTGTGGAGCGATGGCAAGCAGCAGCCCCACTGGAGCGAGTGGGCACTCCCGAAGATGTAGGTGACGCTTGTGTGTTTTTGGCATCTCCACTTGCACGATGGATCACTGGGCACAATTTGGTGGTTGACGGCGGAGTCTCTTGTCATCCGACCTGGTAAATCGATAGGCTACCAATTGAATTGTCGTCTAGTGCAATACACGGGTATAAATTAAACCGACTTTACTTAGACGATTTTAAAGATTCTTCGATCAGGTCGCAAAGCTGATCATCGACCTTTGAATCTGTTTTAGTAGAAAGCGTTCGTAACAACAATAAAATCGTTTTTTCTATAACCCCGCTATTACCTAAGGAGGAAGAATGAGTGTGAGCATTGATGGAAAGACCATAATCATAACTGGAGCTGCCAGTGGCATTGGAAGGGCTACTGCCGAAGTACTACATGATATGGGTACCAACGTAGTACTTGCAGATCTTTATCAGAAAGATCTTGATGAAGTTTTGGCTGAACTGGATCTTGAAAGATCGAGAATCATCGGCTGCTCTTGCGATGTAACCGTGGCTAATGACGTGGAAAAACTCGTAGCTACAGCCGTGGAGAAGTTTGGTAAGCTCGATGGCCTTGTAAACAGTGCTGGCGTTATTATGATGGATAATGCTTGGGATACTTCAAATGAAGATATGAAGCAACAATTCTCAGTAAACGTAGAGGGTACTTTCCTATGCTCTCGTGCAGTAGCCCTTCAATTTCGTGACAATGATGGTGGGAGTATTGTAAATGTCGCTTCGAACTGCGGGAAGGTTGGTTACCAGAATATGGCGGCATACAATGCGTCCAAAGCAGCGGTAATTAGCCTCACACGATCTCTATCGCTTGAGTGGTCTGAAAACAACATCAATGTTAATGCAGTCTGTCCTGGAGGTGTTGATACACCAATGCTTGCCAATTGTGCAGAATGGCTAGGACCAAAGATTGGTGTTGAAAGTGCTGAATTATTGTCATCAATGGTGCCCGCTCAACTAGGCCGTCATATTAAACCTATAGAGGTTGCTAAAATCATCGCTTTTTTGCTTTCCGAAGATGCTATCATCATCAGAGGACAAGCTATCAATCTGGATGGAGGAGATACTCCCTACTAAATCTGGTGCTGTATCCAGCTCAAACTAACCTAGATTGAAATTTCAATTGTAGTCTACAGAAAACATTTCTGTGAAATGTTGGAGGGGTAATATTTACATATACGGTAGTTTCGCTCATTAGAAGAAGATAATTTGAGTTCATTTTGCACTAAGAGAGACTTTTCTAAATATAGTGTTTCTTTGATAGCTTCAAACATAATTCAAACCCAGTCTCATCCTACTATATTATCTTTTGAATATTTCATGATACCATCGGTCCAAATGTTTCGGATATATCCACGGACCGAGTTATAGATAATTGCCTGAAAAAATTCTTCTATACTATCTCCTCTAGAGTAAGTAGGTATATTACTCCTTGGAACATGTGGATCTATTAGTATTGAATCAAATTTACAGTCTTTTTAAACTTTCCTACAGGAATATACAGTATCTCTTCTCCTCCAGCAGTAGCTAACCAGAAAGCATCCTTTAAAAAATCAGCGGGCGGTACTCCCCTGGATCATGGAGGAAAAGCTCGACCCGTAACGGACGGATCGGGAATACCGAATTAGTGGTGAACAGATACTGAAGAAGCTTGAATGCTCGAAGTTTTCCTATTACTAGGGTATAGATCACATTGTAAGAATTAAGTTAATTGTTTTCTAGGTTGATATAGTGGTGGGGTTCGAAACGTGGTGTGCAGATACAATAAAATTCAATATCCTCATCTCCAGTATTGGTAATCTGTTGGGAAGCATTGGTTGGAACGATAATTTGGTCATGAATTTTGACAGGGTGCTGTATCCCGTTTATTTCCACGTTACCTTGGCCCTTTCGTAGGATGTAACGTTCAATGATGCCATCAAGTGCATGTAACTGGGTTGTTACTCCGGGTTCAACCCGTGCTAGAGCAACAGAGACTTCAGGAGAGGCAGGATCATTAAGTAATTCACTGATGTAACAACGTTCCTCAGTCCAGAATTCTTGGGGATTGTGGCCTTCTAGGAACCATTCAGGATTGTTGTTCAAATTGAGGCGGAAGCTGGAGGATTCAAAGCATCTTTATTATGATACCCACAGGGAATCGGACTGACCGGATAACCCCTGACAGGATTTCAGTGAGAAAATACAGTGGTTGATGTTGAGTAATCAGAATTACTATGGATGCCAAAACTTAATCTTTTGGACAAAAACAGTGCTCTCATTATTCTTTAGGAATGTATATTTTACCTTCTATTCCAACTTTTTCATTACTTGATATTTATCATCTAAGTAACTTTGTGCAGGTCTCCATTTCAAATAATCTTATGCACTAATCGGTTGATAGAAAGATGGTCTATCTGTGGAATTCTCAATCATTACATCTCTGCCTGGATCTACAAAATAAGGCATCGAATATCTGGCTTTTGTTATATTTGTATTCACAACTCTATGATTAGTTGATCTCAAAGTGTCATTAGAACATCGTTGAAACATATCTCCAACATTCAATACAATAGAATATTCTACTACCGGTGCATCTATCCATTCACCAGTTTCTCTATTTTCAATTTCTAATCCACCAGTATCATCAAATCTCCACAACAAAGTAATTGAACCATAATCTGTGTGTTTACCGCCTCTGATTTGTCCATTCTTTACTTCTCCATCCCAAGCAGGATAGTGTAGGATTCTCATAGTAGAAGAACCATCAATATGATTTTCCACTAAACTTCCACGCTTCAACTTAAAAATGTATTCAAATTTATACAAAAATTCATCAAATCATCCTTGAGATACGCTATGGAGATACCCAATTGTAAGACTATTTCAAGTCGCCGGGCATGGTTGGAGTCTATCTTTCTTTCTCAATCCAATTATATCCAATGTTTCCCTCCACTCCACTATACACATATTTCCTCTTCGTATCTTCTAGTAAAAGGAAGAACTCTTCCATGAGTTGTTTCCAATCTTGAAATTCTGAAAACCAAGTATCATAGACATGAGTAAAGACAGCAGGTCAACAAATAAGATATAACTAATTTCAAAAATTAATTTGGACACTTTTTTGTACTTTTTCTTCTCGTCTAGTTTGCAAAGCTAAAAATTTTTCTTTATCATCCCTAATTGCTTGTTGGTAATTTGGATCTTTGACCCCTATATCTCCAGTATCCGCCTGCAATTCTTTAAGCTTAAGTATCATTTCATCCAAAATATTTTTATAGTTAGTATCATCAACCAAGTTGTTGAGTTCAAATTGATCATTTCCCAAATGGTATAACTCATTAATTTGTCCATGATTGTAGATATATTTATATTCACCAGAATGTATAGCACGGACAATATGATGAACACCGTAACCATGTCCAAAACTTTCTGTCAATAGTGCCTCTCTCCAACTAGTTTTCTGATTCTTAAGAAGAGGAAGCCAACTTTGTCCATCAATAGGTTTAGTAAATTTTATTCCAGCCATATCTAAAATAGTTGGCGCAAGATCAATGTTGCATATTATTTCGTTAATTATTTGGTGAGGAGAGATAGCTTCAGGCCAGCGAACTGCGAGTGGAACACGCATCACTTCTTCTGTAACATAAGTACCTTTATCAAATTGACCTCCATGACTAGCCAGACCATCTCCATGATCAGCAGTCCATATAACGATTGTATTTTCGTCCAATCCTAAATCAAAAAGTTTGTCAATAATCATACCTCCAGCGGCATCAACCATTGTTATATGGGCATAGGCTAATACAATAATTTGTTGCCATTCTTCCCATGAGAGTGGGCTGGGTGTGCGGAAATGATTGTTTTTGTCTGAAAGGGGTTTTTTAAAGTCATGAAGAAAAAGTTGTGGTTTCCTAATCAGAGTGTCACTAAAGCTACCATACTCAATAATATCTTTAGAATTATATAGATTTACGAATTCAGAAGTAGGAAAATGGGGATGATGAGGTCCCCAAAAATTAACACTGATGTGAAAAGGTTTTTCATCTTTGTTTTTTGCTAAATCCGTCAGAGCATCACAAGCTAAGTTAGCAAGAAAAAAAGACTCATGTGTTTCTTTAGGTGTCTCTGTAAGACCTACTGCCAACTCCCCACACCATGCATATTCACATCGGTAAGTGGTATTATCTTTCAGTTTTGGGAATTGTTGTCGAAATGCTTCATTCCAAAAATGTCGAATTACATGATGTTGGGCCTGAGGTAGGGAATTTCTCTTTAGATATTCTTTATAAGATAGGTGGATATAAGGATTCCCATAGTCTGTATCACTAAAACCTTTACAATTGAAATCAAGACCAGTTCCTGGACCAGCATGCCATTTACCAAAATAAAAGTTTTTATATCCTTCCTTTGCAAGCAAATCCAAGTAGATTTCATGATCATAAGGTGAATCAGTATAATTATAGTAATTATGATGGTTATGAGGATACAAGCCAGTAAGCATCGTACGTCTCGAAGGACTACATAACGGTGTAGTTGTATAAGCTCGATTAAATAAAGATCCTTCATTGGAGATCCGATCTAAGTTGGGTGTCAGAGGCTTTATCCCCCCATCCCAACCATGTCGATAGTATGCCTGGTGATCATTTACTAGGAGTAAAATGTTGGGTTTTTTAGACATCTTCATTCCTTTTATTTTTATGTTGAAGCACTTCAATTAAGTGGATTCTTCAATACCAAGCCTTTTAAAAATTTCATTTGGAGCATCATGTAAAACAAGTTGACGATGCATCTCTTTGCAAAGCCTTGCTTCTACTTCGTTGTTTGTAATTGGGCTTGCCTGTTTTGGGTCCGATTTGGTGTCGTAAAGACGAGTGAAAGCATCTTTAAAGCTGAATAAACCATCCATGGCTGAAGCATCACCATCTTTGTTCTTCATAGGATAAACTTTCAGAGTTGGTACACCTTTGGTGAAATTGAAGGGTGGAGAAAGTGTAGCATCAATTAATTCTTCAATAGAGAATCGGCGTCCAAAACGAGTTGGCATAAGTGTATATTCGTAAAGCCCATCAGCACTCAGTTTTTTTGGATAGCGCAGATAGGTGTAGCGCCCATCAGTAATGTTGCAGGCAGCACCGAAATATCCATAAATCGCTGTATCGCGGATTTTTTGGTCCTTCTCTAACACTTGAGAAAGAGATTTTCCTGTAGTTTCAGAAGGAATTCCAACTCCAAACCATTCTAGCACAGTTGGAGTAAGGTCAGTCACCTGAGTCAGTGAATGACGCATTTCCCCACCATTTTTGTTATAATCTGGATGGTAGATCATCAGGGGTATTCTAGCGAGTTCGTCATAGACGGGCATTAGATTCTTACCCCACCATTCATGTTCACCTAATAAGAAACCGTGATCTGTTGTGAGAATCAGGGCAGTATCTTCCCATAAATCCAACTCATCGAATTTGTCCAAAAGTTTACCAAAATACTCATCACACATTGAAGTAATGGCTGCATAATTAGCTCGGACCTCTGCAATTTCTTCACTGGTTTCGTCTACCCTGTCATACATTGGCCAGTCAAAGACCGCGCCTTCATAGGAACAAGGGTATTCTTTTCGGAAACGCGTTGGTGCGTAAAAAGGCTCATGTGGATCAAAATTCTCTATCTGAAGAAGCCAGTTATCCGCTTTGGAATTTACATCAAGGAAATCATCAGCTAGGCCAAATATCTGCGGACACGAAAAATCCTCTTCATTTTTTATATAGGTTCGGTTAATCATATCATTCTTGGTAAAAGGCCGAATTTGTTTTTTGTGATAATTTTTGCTGATTGTTTCCATATTTGGCTCCACAATTCCTTTCCAGTCATCCGTTGAAGCTCCACGTACAATTTCCCAAGAGTTATAACGTGTATGATAAGTGGCACCACCATCATGGAAATAATGATAGTGATCAGTGATTATGTGTCCGTATCCTCCGTTTGATTTTATAAGGTCCGGGAAAGAATTATCAAATGGCTCTAATGGCCCCCAATTTCTATGGAGAAAATTTATCCGCCCAGTGTGCATGTCACGGCGAGCTGGCATACAGGGAAGGCTTCCAACATAGTGCCGATCAAAGGTTATTGCTTTTTCAGCAAATCGATTAAAATTTGGTGTTTTTACATAGGATCCTCCGTATGGTTCCAATGCTTTACGATTTAGTGAATCAAAAAGTACAAAAACTAATTTCATGTGGAATCTCTGTTAATTTATATAAATTATACTAATTTGGTTATTAATATGCCTGGGGAATCTAGTTAATAGCCTGAAGTTGTATTTTTTATGTCATAATAAAAATTTATTTAACGTCGCACGCCTGTGTTAATTCTACCATTATCATAAAGTTCTACCCAACGATACCCCGACATAAGGAGTCCAAAGCAAAAGAGTGGGATTGAGGTTTGAATTGAAAACAAGTGGATGGTGTGGAAATAAAACGTAAATTTTCTCTACTCTCATCGCTTTCCTGATGTACATGACCACAAAGCTATACTCTGACATTATTATATTTTGAAACTATTTTTAATAATTCATGATCATTTTTAATTTTTTGAGTATCAAGCCATTCACAATTTACGTTTTGAAGGTGATGATGCATCGCAACCAGAGTATATAATTTAGGTTCAACTGATAATGCCTGCTCTAACAGTACTAATTCTTCCTCTGCCAATTGCCCAAATACTGTTCCTTGTACTTGAGTATTTAGAAGTACTATTTGCCATTTTCCTAGATTGAGTACTGATTGTATTTCACAATTGTTAGATGCATTTCTCATATTCTGAAGATTATCATGATTCCCTGGTAACCAAAATTGCTTTTTACCTAATTTGCTCAAATTAGATTTAAATCGATTATATGAAGATACACTGCCATCCTGAGAAAAATCTCCTGTGCAAAGAAAAAAATCAAAGTCATCTTCCTCATTTGCTATACATTCAAGCACAGCATTTAAACTGGCTTGAGTATTCATACCAAGTAATTCTCCATTTTTGCTGGAAAAAAGATGGGTATCAGTTATTTGTATAAATTTTGTCCTCCTTTCATTCATCTTAATTTAATTATTACACTTTTAATCATTAGATAGATTATTTTGACTGCCTCAACTATTTGGCATTATTAACAACTGAGAAAAAATGATCAAAGAATCTTGTTTTATCAACCGATAAAGCCACATCATGAGACCCACCACTTAAATTCCAATGTGTTTTACCAATGAATTTTTTGTTTGTTAGTTCTACTTCAACTTTTCCTTTTTGAAAATCACAAATTGAACTTTCAAATATTGTAGTCGCAGCAAGAGGATCATGAAATGTTATTTCATCTTGTTTCGTAAACCAAACTTCTGCAAAGTCTAAGACAGGACGAAGTAGTCCTGACTGAAATTTTTCTCGCACCTTTTTAGAATCCATTTTAACTTGTGTCGTAACATCAAGTCCTACTGAACGATGAATCTTGACTTTGCTTTGGTATACCTTTGCCATTGCATGAGGATCACAAATGGCATTCCACTCAAATGGACCAAAAATAGAGTCTTCTTTGACAAACACTCCTGCCATCATTACTAATCCTTTAAGTAGATTCGGTATTAAAGGATCAATGGAAAACAAAAGAGCTATGTTAGTCATTGGACCAATACCTAACAGTGTTATTTCTCCAGGATGTTGACGAATTGTTTTACTTAGGAAGTTGATTGCTTCATTTTGTGGAAAATTTGATTCATTTGGCCATTTTTCCAAAGCCGATTTTTGTGGAGCATGAGGTTGGCGTTGCTTAACAAGTAGTGGGTCTTCTACTCCAGGGAATATGGGTATTTTTTTCCCTGCTTCCATACAAAGTACACTTGCGAGTCTTGCACGTTCGTAAGCTTCTCCACTGACAGTTGTAATACCCATTAATTCGCATTTTGGCTGGGAAAGCAAATAAGCCAAACAAACTGCATCGTCAATATCTGAACCAATATCAGTATCTAAAAGGATTTTCTCCACTTTTATATTGTTAAAGATTTCTTACTAAAAGCTTTAAAAGAAATTCATTATTTTGATCATCAAGAGAAATTTAATTCGGTTTAGGACTACACTTTGTGGGAATTTAAACAATTATAAATAATTGAATTAGTTAATATAACTTTAATTTTTAATCTTTAATTTCCAATCCATTCATGACCATTTCAGAACATTTTATCTTTAGCCCATGGAGAAGAATAATTTGAAGGTTCAGGACCATTAATTCGCATGCCAGATTTTTCTTCCACCTCATATTGTCTAAAAAAAGAGTTTAAGTTACTTTTCATGAAATTGATCCTTTCTAGATGCGTGTTTTCTGAAATGAGATTACATAGTTCATTAGGGTCTTCCTTGAGATCAAAAAAAAGATTCTGTCCATTTGGCTCATGGAGAATTAATTTATAACGGATATCACGAGCCATTCTAACATTTCCATATTCGCCATATTGCACAGTTTTCCAGGGTTTATTTAGAATTTCATTCGTTATAAGAGGTAAAAAACTACGCCCAGGATATGTACTTTCATTTACTAGGTCTTTTTTGATGTCAGCATAGTCAATTAAGGTCTGAAAAAGATCTAAATGATCAACAAACTCAATTCTCCTTATGCCTGTGAAAAGTTTTTTGGGATTATAGCAAATCAATGGGATTCGAATGCTCTCTTCAACCATATTGAGAGGCATAGTAGAATTACCTTTTCCCCAAATACCATGTTGCCCACAACACAGTCCATGGTCAGATGTATAAATAACCAAGGTTGAATCTGTTAGTTCAAGTGTCTCCAGTTCATCCATTAACCGTCCCACAGATTCATCTAAGCATGAAACTGCTGCGTAATAATTAGCTAATCCTTCTTGAGGATCTAAACGAGAAGAGTTAAGTGATTCTAGATTCTGTTTTCCAAAAGGATAAAGAGGTGTTTCTTGAACAGCTGATAGTTTTTTATGCCGATAATGTTCAACCAACCGCTCTGGATGATCCGACCATGGACTATGGGTCGCCGTATAACCCACAAAAAGAAAAAATGGTTTTTCTTGATCCCTGTCATGGAGAAAATCTACAGCACGATCAGTTATCATATGAGTCTTATATCCTGAAAGCTCAATTATTTTACCATTTATACTGTAACGATATCTTCCCTTGTGACCTGTAGGGTAATCACCACTTAGAGAAAACCAATAATCAAATCCTGATTGACATTCAATGTCATTACCAAGATGCCATTTCCCTGAAAGTCCAACTTGAAATCCTGATGCCTGGAGAAGTTGTGCTAAAGTTACTTCATTTTTTAGCCAGTTGCGGTTTCCGTGAATGTTATCTGAAACTATATAATCATGAACACCGTGTTGGGATGCTAGACGTCCAGTAAAAAAACAAGCTCTAGCAGGTGAACATACTGGTGTAGGTGTAAAGGCGTTTTCCATCAAAACACCTTTTTGAGCTAGATAGTCCAAATTAGGTGTGTCTAAATCCTTATTTCCATAAGCTGGTAGAGCCCATTGGCCATGATCGTCATTGAATATGACAATGATGTTTTTGAAATTTTCCATTTTTTTATTCAAACCATTTCTCTTTTGTATTGATGAGAATCACCAGAAAAAATTAAATAAATTTAAGAAAACAAATCAATACAGTTTATAATTAATGGATATTTATGCACCTGAAACTGGGAATTTCCCTCTTAAATTTTCTATAAATATATCCTCTTCTTGTGGTGGTTCTATTCCTGACTCAATAACTTTTTGAAGGGCATTTACCATAACTGGACCAACGAATTTCGGACATTCATAGTAGAATTCTGCCATTGAATCTTTACCTGTTCCACTCCAATCTCCTATACCTTCAGCGTGATTGGAAACTATATTTAGTGATGCTAGACGGATATTAGCTCGTCTCAATACAGGCACCTCATGACCAAGTGTATGGCCGACTACATTAGCTCCCATAGAAGCAAAAACGTTAATCTCTATTTTGGTTTCCCAACGTCCCCATGGACTACAAATATAGACCCCATGATCGTGAACAGATACAAACTTACTTTCTAAGGATGCTGAATCAAGAAGTGAACGACGCAAAATATGACAGAAAGGATTTTTCATCCTTGAAGCACGCTTTAAAGATCCATTAAATGGTTTATCATCATCAGGTCTGAATAACATCATATAATCTGTTGTAATGACTACACTCCAGGGAGGTAAAGGTTTATTAGGCTGGTCCGGATTATTGATACCACCAACTGAACCTTCTAAGAGCGCCCATTGAACTCCAGCTTGTTCTAATACCCAAGCTACCTGTTTTGCTCCTATCCAAGGTGAAATGAGTGGTGTGCCATCATCTTTCCACATACCATGCATAGCAACCCGCAAGACAGATTGACCAGCAATCGTTAATAACTTGAATGGTGCAGAACAACCATAAGGCGTTTCAAATCCATTGCGATAAACCTCTACAAGCTCTACATTGGGTAGCTTCAAATCTTCTGGAAATCGAACACCCCATGTCCCAGAACCACCAATCAGAGCAAATTTAACTTTTGGTATAGTTTCTTTCATTTTTTTTATCCTGCTGGTTGTGTTAAGGACTGACTAAAAACACATGGTCCTTTATGTAAAGTGGATGTACATTTGCAGCTTTTTATTGTTGGAATAGTTAGATTTTCCAATAGATCAAATTCAATTTCTGTTGCTATTATAGGATAAGTTTCGCTATAAAGTTTATGGATGCTCTTAGCTGTCTCTTCCTGATGAATAAGACCTTGAGCATAGTTTGATATCATATGGTAATAGAATAGGTGAATCCCTAAATATCGTGCGAAAATTGGATTCAAACAATCACCGGGCACTGTTGCCTCGGTGGTAGGTAAGGTTGTAAATCTGATGCAGTTTTACCTATTGAAAGCCAATGAACTATGTCGAATTTTGTTTCGAAAGTGATTGAATTTGGAACAACCAAGGCAGCACGTACTTCTGATTTTGACGCCAGCCTTCCACAAGATCAAAAAGGCTTTTTCAAAGTTGTAATGATACAGTGAATCTTCTCCAACTACCTCACTGTGTGATGGAATCCAAACACATCACGGCCAGTTGGAGTAACAAAGTTATTAACCAAAGGGCCAAGCCCGGAGGGAGTTTGAAAACGTTCGTTGTTTTGAAGAACCCACTCCCCTATTTGCAATTGCAATCACATCATCTACACTGTATCCCCAAATGCGACTACCGGTGAAGGTGGCGAAATCAGACTTAGGACCATTGTACTGAACATCCAAATCAAACTCTGAAAACATGGAGGTTTCCTATACAAAATGTGACATCTTGATGAAAGTTACCTAAGTTAGTGTTTGATCCTGCCAGCGGGACAGCCTTCTTTCCAAAACCTTGACCAGAATATATGCTCCAACTGCAAGTAAGCTTGCTACCAGGGTAACAGCATATAATCTGTCCGCCCTATATTGAGTCATAGATTGCACAATCAAAAACCCTAAACCCTTTCGAGCAAATAACCATTCAGCAATGATGGCCGCAATGATGCTACCGGTAAAAGCAATTTCATGTGCTGCAATGTAATAAGGTATTGCACTGGGCCATCTCACCTTACAAAACACTTGCCAATGGTTGGCGTGCAAGGTCTTCATTCGATCAAGTAGAACTTGATCTGTTGATTGCAATCCTTTGGTTACATTGGCTAAAATCGGGAAAAAGGTTACTAAAATGACGATGATGATTTTAGGTGCAGGAGTATCGCCCATTGTTATAATCAAGATACTGGCAATCGTAACAAAAGGTATATTTTTTATCACTACAGTCCAGGGAAGTGCTAAAGACTCAAACCACGGAATGTAGAGAAAAGTAATGGCTAATGAAATGGCCAGAATGTTTGCGATCAGGTAGCCAGTTAAAGCCTCGAAAAGAGTTATCAAAGTATGTTCTAAAAATAACTCATATTCATTCCACAAAACTTCAACAACCATGCCTGGAGGGGGTAGAAGAAAGTCGGGGAAACCACTAATTTCTTTAGCAGCTATCCAGACTAAAGGAATTGTAATAAACATTATAAAATAAGCAGTTTTTTCGGACATATTATTGCTTCAAATAAGCGTATTGTATAAAGATTTTCGAACTCGAGCCACATGTTTAAGATAATCGTCTTTCAAACGAACTTCGTTTTTCCGTGGGTGAGGCAAATCTATCTCCAATACATCTGAAATTCGACCAGGTAGTTTAGATAGAACAACTACACGATCGGATAAAAGTGTTGCTTCCTCAACACTGTGTGTTACAAAAAGAACTGTCTTTGGAGTTGATAGTAAAACCTGTCCCAGCCATTCACCCATTGATTCCCGAGTGATTTCATCTAATGCGCCGAAGGGTTCATCCAGTAAAAGGATACTTGGATTATGAACTAAAGCTGATGCAATATTTACTCTTTGCTGCATCCCTCCTGAAAGTTGATGGGGATAATGGTCTAAAAAATCTCCTAAACCAAAATCTTGAAGCAACTTATTTGGAGACAGGTTGTTGGTACTTCCTGTTATCTCCAAGGTAAGTTTAACGTTGTTAATTGCCGTTCGTGAGGCTACAAGGGCAGGCCGTTGGAAGGCTACACCTACTAGATGTCGCCTGCAGGCTTCTTCAGGTGATGAATCATTTACAATTACTTTACCTGATGTACAGTGTTCCAACCCGGCCAGGATACGAAGTAGAGTAGTTTTGCCACAGCCTGAAGGACCAACTAATGAGACAAACTCACTACTCTTTATTGACAAGTTAACATCTTGTAATACTTCGACTTGACCGAATTGTTTTCCTACTTTCTCGAATTGAATACCTGGCAACCGAAAGTTTTGTTTAAATTTTTAAGTACTCAGATTTATTTGCAATTTTTAAGTTCTATTTGTTTGTATTCTATAAAATTAGCGAGAGTATCATTCCATCGCTCAGCCTTCATCTCCATAAGAATGTCATTAGGACCATCTGAAACAAGAGCTTCTTGTAATTCGAAGCGGCGTAATGCCTGTTTTTTAGTTAACTGTGCATCAACACCGTATTTGACTGCAATCTCAGCAGATTCGTCTGGGTTTTCCAGAAGAAATTTTAATCCCTGATGAGTCGCAGCTAGATAGCGTTTTAGCATATCGGGATTATTGTCCACAGTTTCTTGTCTAGCTACAGATACATCAGAATATCCATCAAGTCCCCAATCACTAAATGGAAAGGCTACCCAGTTCATATATCCCTTTTCTTCCAGTAAACGGGGCTGGTTGACAATCCATGCTCCTATGTAGTCCATGGATCCGACCAAAACTGGATCTGGTGTAAAACCACCAGCCATGATTTCCACTTTATCTTTTGGAATATTATGTTTGTTAGCCATATAATCAAATAAATAATCATCCCCGCCTTGTATCCCAATTCTTTTGCCAATAAAATCTCTTGGCTTTAATATTTTGTTTGAACGTTGATTTTTTGGAATATCGTGATCAAGACCAAGCCACACATATGGCATGTGTTTGAGGAAAGCACCAATGGCAACAACTTTTGCTGGGGTTTTACTGTAACTCAAACTAAAAACTCTACTCCCTGCCGCTGAAACTGCTATATCAACTGCACCTCCTGCTAAGGTCATGACATGATTTTTACCAGGTCCACCACCAACCAATTCTACATCCAAACAAACATCTGAATAGAAACCCTTTTCAATAGCGTTATACCAAGGTGCCTCTTCATCATTCAGTACCCAAGGCATGCCGACTCGGATCTTATCCTTTTTCTTGCAATCCATCTTCACCCATGGAGTATTTGGCCACGGTAAAAGATGATTAGTCATGTAAGTTCTCGCAGGATAATTATTTTCAACACATTTCACTATTTGTTTATGTCGTGCATCTGCGCCGGCTGCACGAGCATCAGAAAGGCTTGTAAATGAAATTATTATTGTTGATATTCCAAGGAATAAAAAAGTTTTAAATATTTTTAAGAAAGTAACCATATCCATACCATTCAGTTAAAGGATTAAAAACTAAGTGCTTTTCAGCAGATGAATTAAAAAAAGCAGTCTACTTTAACTTTCATTTCTTGTCAAGCAGAAATAATTTTATTAATTTAAATTTATAAAATTAAT
>DPYO01000235.1 GCA_003535775.1 Fidelibacterota bacterium
AATATAGATTTGCAGTATACCATAGAAAATAATATTGAATTGATACTTGTGAATGGTTTGGAAGATTCGTTGCAGGAAAACGAACGGAAGAATCTTGAAATTTTCCTGAATCAAGGAGGGAATATATTACTGGCTCAATCGCGAATAAAAGCAGACCTTCAAACCCAGCAGGCAAGCGAAATATCATCTGACATATTTGACATTGTTGATTCATATGGTTTGTCTCTCCAGACTAACCTGGTTTTAGATAAAACCTGCGGACGGGTAAATGTTCAGCAGAACATGGGACCTTTCAGGATGGCTGTCCCCATGTCTTATCCCTTGCTCCCCGTTGTAAGAGATTTTAACAAGGATGAAGTGCTGGTGAGCGGTTTGGAACAGGTTCAATTGTTTTTTGCCAGTGAGATTCGTACCGATTCCATTCCGCAGGATGGTTCGGTCAACGTGTCACCATTGATGTTTAGTTCCAATAGTTCTTCCCTGATGAGCGGGTTTTTTAACCTTCATCCCGATCCGAAAACAAATCCGGCTATGGTGAGCCTAAATCAGCCAAAGAAATTATTGAGTGCCCGGTCTGAACGCAGTTCATCAGAATCTGGACTCTTAAGTCAAATGATACTGGTAAGTGATTCCCGGTTCCTGGCAGATGACGGAGGTGGTGCATCTCCAGAAAATCACATTTTTGTAATGAATGCTGTGGATTTTTTACTTGGTGACCGGGAATTAATTGCGCTCCGATCACGGGAAATTACAAACCGCCCATTAGCAGAAATTGAAGACAGTGCAAAAGTCTGGTGGAAATGGTTTAATATCGTTCTGCCTACAGTTTTAGTTATTGGTTTTGGTTTTTTCCGCATGAGAAGGAGCAAAGCAAGATCAAGAATGCTGGAGGATATTTATGGCTAAGCAGACTCGGATTATCGTAGCTATCCTTGGGGTTGTATTAGTTTTGTTCTTCATAAATCGTCAATCCCAAAAGAAATATACAGTTCAAACTAAAACAGTCGTTTCCCATGGGAAAGATGACATTCACCGGTTTGTTGTCCAAAAGGAAGACCAGGAGATTGAACTGGTGCGCAGTGATACAAGCTGGGTCATTTCCGGGCACGATTCTCTTTCAGTAAAATTATCCAGTTTAGAAAGTTTTTTCGATAATATCCTGCAATTAAGTAAGGAATTAGATCCTATATCAAAAAACCCGGACAATTGGAGTAAATATTCTGTGAGTGACTCTACGGGCACACATTTATTTCTTTATAACTCAAATGATAAAGAATTGGGTCATTATATATTTGGGAGGACAAAAACGAATTTCGGGAAAAATACAATTCGCATGGAGGATGATCCAAATGTGTATTTAACCGATAAAAATATCTTATTTCGTTTACAGACCCGCCCCACCTACTGGGGAGAAAAACCCAAACCACCCGATGAAAATGAACCGGAAGAGTCCATACCTGCTTTCCCGGAGTGATCTTTACTAGACCCTGGATCTGATTGCTGTAGGAGCGCTGTACAAACTGACATAGTTCTTGATCCCGCTTATGTATTTTGAACTGGGTTTGATGGCCATTGAACCAGCAAAATAATATCTGCAGGCTGTATTTATCAGCTATGATGCCGTCAAATTCAATATATTCATGCTGAAGAGTTTGAGCAGGGCAGGAAGATGGTATTATTGCAGTAAGTCTACAGATTGACTCCTCTGGATAAATTGAAGAAATCTTCAGCAAAAAAGGGGAGAGCGATAATCTCGCGATTGAAGAAATAAATAAAATATTGTTAACAAATAACTATAATTTTTTTGATATAATAAGTTGTAATCTTATAGATATATGATTTATGTTATTGGAAATTTCAAGATGGAGTTATGAATAAGGTCAACAGGAAGCTATCAATTGATGATCTTGACGAAAAAGTTACAACAAAAGTCATCAAGAGATATATACAGAGAGAGGAACTAAAACCCTATCAGGCGGAGCTGATTAAGATGCAAAGGCACCTTGAAAATATGGGAAAAAAGATGATTGTCACTTTTGACGGGCGAGACGCATCCGGCAAGGGCGGAACCATCAGGCGGGTGGCCTTATTCATGAATGTGAGGCGTTACCGGGTTGTAGCCCTTGGCAAGCCCAACAAACGCCAGAGAAATGAGCTATACATAAAGCGTTATATTGAACAGTTTCCGCAGGCTGGAGAAATCGTCATGTTTGACCGTAGCTGGTACAACCGGGCAATGGTGGAGTCGGTCATGGGCTTCTGTACTCCTAAGCAATATAAAAGTTTCCTGAAGAATATTAACAGCTATGAGGCCAATTTCTTTGAAGATGGGAAAACGATCCTGCTTAAACTGTACTTTTCAGTTTCCAAGGCTGAACAAAAGCGAAGATTTGACAGGCGTAAAAACGATCCTCTGCGGAAATGGAAATTGAGTGAAGTAGATTTACAGGCTCAGGGATTATGGGATGAGTTCACGATCAAAAAATACAAAATGCTTAAAAAGACTTCCACGGATCTGGCACCTTGGTGGATAATTCGATCGAATGACAAACATCTGGCACGCAAAGAAACAATAAAACTGATCCTAAACTCGGTTCCATACCACGGGAGAAGCCGCACATTGGATATGGAGGTCGATCCCCAAATCATCAGACCAGCCGATAAGGAATTAAAAATTATGAAAAAGCAAAAAACAAAATATGGGAAGTTTACCAGTTGATTTTCACACAAATTAAACTTAGAATTAGAGTTTATTTAGAAAGTATCACCCCTATGGGTAAAACTACAAAAAAGTCCATGACCAGTCGTGCATCAGCAAGTAAAACAACTATTGGCACATCAAGATTAAGTTTTCTAAATGCAGGATCCGTGAGAATCTGAATAAAAAACAAATGAGGTATTAGCTATGGGTGACAAAAATGATTTCAAGAAAAAATATAATAAAATGATTGAAGAATTACAGGTAGAACTTGTGTACATGCAGGACTGGGTCATTGAAAATGGGGAAAAAATAGTCATCGTCTTTGAAGGTCGAGATGCAGCTGGAAAAGGTGGAACCATAAAGAGGATAACAGAAAACCTAAACCCCAGAAGCTGTAGAGTTGCCGCACTAGCAAAGCCATCAGACCGTGAAAAGACTCAGTGGTACTTTCAGAGATACATATCACATTTGCCCTCCGCCGGAGAAATAGTATTGTTTGATCGTAGCTGGTACAATCGGGCCGGAGTTGAACGGGTAATGGGATTTTGCAGTGATAAAGAGTATATCGAATTTTTACAGACTGCTCCTGAATTTGAGCGTATGCTCATAAGATCTGGTATTATTCTTTTAAAGTATTGGTTTTCTGTAAGTGCCGGGGAACAAATAAAACGGTTTCAAGGAAGAATTACCGATCCAACAAAGGTCTGGAAGTTGAGCCCCATGGATGTTGAATCCATAAATCGCTGGGAAGACTACTCCGAAGCTAAAGATAATATGATGGAACATACAGACACGGACATATGCCCCTGGTATATTGTAGAGTCTGATGTGAAAAAGAAAGCACGTGTTAATTGTATCAGTCACATATTGAGTAAGATTTCATACACAGACATTGATCATCCTGTTGTAAAGCTCCCTGAAAGGACTCCCGAAGAAGAGTATGAGAGGCCAGACCGTTCAAACTATAACTACGTACCGGAAAAGCTGTAAATATACTTAAACTAATTTTATAGTGATCGTGGCGGCTATACGATCCAGGCCACTTTTCAAGTAATAATTCGCCAGCGGTTACAAGAAGGGTATGATTATCATATTCAGGCTGATGAGGATTCTGAGGATGTGTATTAACTAAAACCTGATTTATTTTAATCTTACTCATTTCTGAAATCTACCCATCATCCCACAAACAAAAAACCCCGCTACTGGGCGGGGGTAGCCCTCACGATGACAATTTTCATACCGTATCAGCAATTTTCAGGGAACAATTCACAATAAAACCTTTCACGAATTACCCTAACCTTTTCGATTAAACTTTGTATCGATTCAACGGTCTTACCATACTCGAACGTTACTCTTTTTAGCGTATCCACCTTTGTAATTTCAATCCATTCGCCACCACCATCTGCACAATCAGGGCAACCTATAATATCGTCCAGCGAAAGGAAGGAATCCATATCAACTGACTCTATCAATGAATCCCATTCTTGGATTGAAATATTACCATTAAGCATAGTATCAGGATAGTTTGGGTTACTCCAACTTGATGCTATGAACACAACATCTCTATTAACTATTTCAACTTCTGACTTACAATAACCACCACAAAACCCAAAGAAAATCCCCGTTTTTATTGCAATATCATTTACTTCAACCTTTTCATAATCAGTCTGACAAGAAAAGAGATGCAGTGAAATGAAAAATAACATTTGGATCAATAGTTTCATTTTTTGATTATTTCAATTGTCAATGTGATGGCTAACTACTTACTATACTGTATATTTGTATTATTATACCGTTTGTGAAAGGTAAGACACCAGCAGTGTGTTTATATTCTTTCGAGCTACATTATTTTCGTTGACTAAATCGTTAATGAGAGTTGATAGATACTGTATAATTCTTTCATGTGCACTTTGTTGGATAAATCGTTCTAATGAAGCTATTAGCAATATCTGATCGTGACATTTTCCTATAATATCGTTGAGTGATTTAGGTTGAAACTTTACTTCTCTCATCTCATTTGATGGTTCTAATGCATTCATTAACCTAAGTGTTTCCATTATAGCCCTAAGGTGAATTCGTATTTTGTGTAGTTTCTGATCATCGTAAATATTATCCTTCAGTTCTTCCACCCGTTTCAATTTTGAAAGCAGATATGTTCTGGATTCCTTTGATGCGATTTCATTGGTTACGTTTTCAATTTTTTTCAGTAACACCTTATTGAGTTCTTCCAATTTTTCGAAATCAAACCTGGCCAGTCCCTCAAGCAAGTTTTCATTCGCCTGTTTTTGGGATTCAATAAGATATTCTTTGTAGGGGGAAAGGTATTTTGACTCGTATGCAGAGATCAAGTGAAGATGTAACTGGATTTCACGGAGTTCACCTGCTAGACGAAAAGGTTCTAAAAACAGATGAATATGTTCTTTTTTTCTAAATTCACCCTGGCTGCTAATTTCCATTATTGCGAGGATAGTTCTAATTCGTTTGGTAAAAACCCGCAGCTGGTGTATATCCTCAACCCCTTGTCGGTTTACCGTATTCGTAAAATGTATGCGGAAAGTAGCTAGCTTGTTATTATAGTACTCAATTAATTTGTTTTGGGGCATGTGCAGACATTCTCTTACTTGGTATTGCTTACCACCTTTTCATAGAAAATTATTCCAGCGCTTTTGGCTGTTGCAGCCAGGCTAATTTTCCTTCACCAAAGCGAACATCTTTCCAACTGGTCACTGCAAAATCAATTTTTGCCATGGACGCGGTAGGGAAGCGAATATTACTGCCGTGGGTAGCCATGGAAATAAACATAGAAAAGTTAGGTTCATGACCAACCAGGCAGATGATGTTTAATGCGTCATCCTGCCCCTGAACCAGGTGTAACAGGACATTCGGGGATCCGCCGTAAATAGTGGGATCCAGTTCCAGGGGACAGGCCCAGGCTCCTGCATCCATGGCGAGTCCAACGGTGGTTTTAGCCCGAATGGCGGTGGACGAAACAGCGATATCAGGTAGTTGCCCAAGTTCTGATAGAAAGACCCCCATCTTTTTGGCGGCCTTGATCCCTCGCTTTGCCAATGGGCGGTTGTGGTCAACATCGTAATCGGCATACCAGTCTGATTTCCCGTGGCGAAAAAGGATAATGGACTTCATAAATTAATAGCTGATTTTGTTCACTGCATTAACCTTATAATAGAGGCTTACGCTTCCTCAATCACCAAGAGAGTGGATGCAATCAACTCTATAAAGGTATTGATCTGCTTCAACATATCCATCAGTTCCACGTGGAGCTGATGCGTAGCCACAGATACAGATACATTACCGCTGACCCGCTTGAAATGTTCCAGACGGTACTTTTCTTCCAGATCTTTGTACTTCTTTCCCTTTTTCATAATTTTGGTTGCCTTGGCACGGTCATATTTAACAAAATATTTGTTCAAACGTTTAATCTGCTTGAGCAATTTGGCATGGTATACCAGAATTTCTTCCTGCCCTGCATCTGAAAAGCCTTCATCAAGGCTTTCTTTTTTACCTATTAAGTTCTCAAATTTTACTTTCACCGTATCGTTAATGGAATTAAGGTAATTGGTTGCAGATACAAGGGCAAAGACCTCTCGGGACTGGTGACTGGTGAGATCTTGCTGGCTGATCTTTATAAGATAGTTTGAAATATTCTCATTCAGATACTTAATCTTTTCCAGGCGTTGGTGCAAACCGGTTATAAGGTTCAGTTCCGGATTTTCCACATCACTTTGATCCTTATCTGTAATAAAGGGGGAAACCAACGACCCAACAACCCGTTCTGTTAAGCCAACCACACCGCTGATTTCAGCCTGAGCATTATTTATAGCTGCTGTTGGATAGGACAGTACTTTTTCATCCAGATTCAGAATAGCTGGTTTCTCAATATTCCGCAGTTTTTCCTTATCCGGGAAATAACGGATAATGGTCCTGGAAATGAATGGCGCAAAGGGAATAAAGAGCATTGTGGATACAATATTAAAAATTGTGTGGGCATTAGCGATTTGGCGGGGGACATTATCTGTGGTCTGGGCCACAAGGTCAGCAAATGTCGGTATCCAGAAACAGAATACCAATACACCGATCACGTTAAATAGAACATGACCAATAGCCACTCGCTTTGCATCTCGGGTAGCCTTCAAACCTGCCAGAAGTGCCGTTATGCAGGTACCTATATTTGCACCAAATATCAGCGGTATGCCCGCTTCCAGTGTTATGGATCCACTACTGGCCAGGGTAATGACAATGCCTGTGGTGGCACTACTGCTCTGGATCAGTGCTGTAAAGATAGCACCAGCAAGAATACCAAGAAACGGATTTTCAAAACTGGTGAGAATGCTGTTAAAGGTTGGGTCTGTTCGCAAGGGTTTCATAGTGTCCGACATCACCTTCATCCCATAAAACAGGAGACCAAACCCCAGGATGACAAACCCTATATGTTTTGCCGTATCCTTTTTGGAAAAGAGGGTCATGATTGATCCTACCGCTATCAGGAGCAGTGCATAATCTGTTACTTTGAAGGCTACAATTTGTGCTGTAACAGTACTGCCAATGTTTGAGCCCAGTATTACACCAAGAGCCTGGACAAAATTGAGCAGTCCTGAATTCACAAAACTCACTAGCATCACAGTGGTGGCACTGCTGCTCTGGATGATCATGGTGATAAAGGCACCTACAAACACAGCAATGAAGCGGTTAGAAGTAAGTTTTTTCAATATAG
>DPYO01000074.1 GCA_003535775.1 Fidelibacterota bacterium
GGGGCAATAACAAAATATTGAGCTTTTTCAACTTTTTGAGCTTTTGGACCATATCCTGGCAACACCCTGCCATAAATAGATTCCATACGAGAATGAAGAGTATCATAAAGATCATCTCTTGTACGAAGTTTCATAACCCCCTTTCGAAATTGTGATACAATTTCAGGAGTAAGTCCATCAGCCAAATCTGCTGCCATGTCCCTGCCGCGTATTTCATAGCGATCTCCAGCACGATTGACACTGAAAGCCTGGGCAACAGCATAATCTGATAAGGATGGATCAAACGGTGCCTCCTTTAAAGTTTGTACAACAAAATCCATAGTTTGGGATAAATCGGGGCAGCGTTCGGCATAATAGATCAGTTGCCCGCTGTATTCATTGGAGCGCAATCCGTTAGAATAAGCCAGTCCGGCACCCCATGTCTTCATAAACATACTATGGGCTCCTCCTCCACCATAGAGACGAGCTGAAAGGAAATCCAGTAAAACTTCAGGTTTTGTTTCAACAAAACTTGCGCACGGTGCAGTATTTATGTGAACGCCCGAGCTGGAACTGATGTTTACTAATCCAACATATTTCGGATTTTTTATTTCAGGATAATGATCCTGCATTCTCTTAGTTATAAATGGTGTGTTGGTGTAATGTTTCACTATGGATAATTCTGATGAAAAGTTGCTTACAAACTTTAAAATATCTACATCTAATTCTTCATAGGCATTCTTAGAGCATATTATATAACCCCGTACATTATCCTGATGCACAATTGTTTCCAAAATAGTTTTCATTTGTGTCAAAACGATCTTTGGAGAAAGGAATAAATCCTTCCGGATTTGTTCGCATAAATACCGCCAATCCTGCTTAAGAGTTTCATCTGGAATACTGGTCAGATTCAGTTTCAAATCTTGAAGTGCATCCTGGGCAAGCTCATTTATATTCTCAGGGATAAGAATTTGATTATCCAGTAGTTTTAACAGGTTTTTTCTTCCTTCTTGAGCATAATCTGCAATTGAAGCAATCCATATAGTAAATTCATTTTGTTCCTCCCATCCAATTTCTTTGAGCTGCCATCTCAAACGTTGATAGGAATGAATTTTGGTTAAAAAGCTTTCTGTACTGAGAAACAAAGGATGATCTTGCATTCTGAAAGACTTAGCAGGATTTTTTACCCAGGATTCTTCAGATCCATGCATTCGGTTTCGTAGATTACTTAAGTTTAGATTAATCGCATCCCGAATTCGGGGAAGGTTTGTTTCCTGGAGATTGGGTGTTTTTAATACTGCTTCCATCCAGACTAACGTTCTTTTTGCTTCTTCTATGGTTGAACCTGCTCCTTCAACAACCAATTCGATCCGCTTTGTTCTTTCATTCGTAGCAAACCAGGTATCGAATCGGAGTAGTTCACGACGAAGCATGTCCTCCATTTCATTGTAGGTCACAATATTACCATCAATTTGGACACCAACTTCAGCCATAAATAAAGGAAGAGCTGAAAGAGAAACCAGCAGTGATTCAGGCACAACATGAAGGTTGAATGCCAATCCGATTGTAGCCCCCGTAATATTATCAAACCTGGAATAAACTAAGTTACCCCCTCCGGGCATTTTATATATTGAATAATCAAGCTGATCGTCCAGAGTAAATGGTGGGTGATCAATAAACTTAGGCATATTGATCGTCTGAGACACTTTTTTGATGACAGCTGTATTCCCATCATACTCTTCCTGATAGTTCAGAAGAGCATTGTGTATATCATTTGTTTGATATCGTTCCATCAGCATTATTTTATATTCTTCGATACGTAGATCACGTTCAGCTCTTTTTTGTTCCAGATACTCCGGATCCGGTAGAGTCACAATACCAAACGGTTTATCGTTTAGCAGCTTCCAATTATTAATCATTTCCCGCCAGTGGTTTTTATTACTTTTTACAATTGTAGAAGCCCAGTCAAAATGTTCCGAAAAAGTAAGTGACCGTTTAAAACCGCCAATTTTATGTAATTCAGACAGGTGTTTCATCCATGAAGAGCCTGTTCCCCTGTATCCAAACCTTGGGGGCGAATTAAGAAAATCAGTTATTTCTTTTCTGTATTCTTCAATTCTACTTTCGATTCTCTTGTTAAATTCAGACAATTCATCAGAGCTGTCCGGATAATTACTGATTTGTTGGATTTCGTCCAAAATAACCTGACGAATAGAATCCATCATTACGGCATTACCAGTTTTACGATGTACACTATTCAAACCGATAATAATCGGTTCACCAGCTTCATCCGAACGCCAGCCAAAAACAGATGTTGCTCCAATATCCATGATTTGAGTCTGTGAATCTATAAACCTGCGATACAGGTTTGATGTTTGTCCGCTGGCAAGGGTCTGTAAGAAAAGATCAAGCAAAATATTTTGTTTTGAATCTAATGTTCTGTTTGCAGGCCAGGAGAATACCAGGAGTCCTGGTTCATTTTTATTCATGTGGGGAAAAGTAACCTGTGATAGGGTTCCGGTAGTTTTTCCGTCTGGAATGGACAATAAATTATTCGCGTCATCGGGATGAACATTACCGTACTTTGCTTCAGGCTCAACGATTTTTAAAATATCCGATATCCGGACAAGGGTAGTCTCCAGGCTTATCTCTGAAGGCAAAGCCATTATGGCACCCATATTGCTAAGATGGTGTGTGGAATTATGAAAATTTTGTATGTGTACGGGTTTCATTTCGCGAATTGCTGTTGGATATCCTCCCGCCGAGTATGCTGAAGGATGATCATGGCCATAAACCATTTTTCCCAATTCGAAATACAAATTCCCCCAGGGGCGTTCAAAGGAACTAACCATTTCATTATACACAGTTCCTTTTTCCTCAAGAGAAAGACTTCCATCTACCGGATCATTCATAATTCCCATATTTCTCACTTCTCTTCGGATTTCCTCATCGGAAAAGTTAGGATGAAGCATAGCATCAAGTTTTGCATAAAAGAGGTTAAAAAATACGGAACTCCCTGCAGGTGTATGAAAATGATAACATGTCCGCAGCTGAGCAGTAAAAGCTGAGCTATTTCCTAATGACATCTCTTCAAGAGATGCTACATAACGTCCCTTAGAACCTTTTCCCAGGAGCAAATGTTCAAGTGTATGAGGTTCACCCCTATCAGATACAGGGTGGCTGTTAACCCACATAAAAGCCTGTGGAACAGATTGTATCCTGAGCAGATCCAATACAAATCCGCTTTGATTATGACGAAAACGTGCACCTAAAGGATTTTGGTTATCCACTTCATATACAGCTTCAACAGTAAAATCAATTATCTTTTGATGGTTTTTTAAATT
>DPYO01000007.1:0-313 GCA_003535775.1 Fidelibacterota bacterium
ATCCGATAAAATTCAGGTTGCAGGATTTGTGGTTAAAGAAGGCACGAATATTCCATCCAACTGGCGATCAACACAATGCATAGAGAACTACCTAAAAGAACAGAATATCGTTGGAATTCAGGGTGTTGATACACGGGCCCTCACCCGGCACATTCGTGATCAAGGAGCTATGAACGGGATTATATCTACAGCTGGTATTGATTTAGATTCACTGAAAAAGAGATTAACTAAAACTCCAAATATGAGTGGATTGGATCTGGCGAAAGAAGTCACAACTGCGAAGTGCTATGGTTGGACTAAAGGTAGCGAAACA
>DPYO01000007.1:702-5370 GCA_003535775.1 Fidelibacterota bacterium
CTGTGATGTGACTGTTTTTCCCGCACAAACCACGGCCGGAAAAATTTTGGATTTTAATCCCGATGGTATATTTCTCTCAAACGGTCCGGGTGATCCTGCAGCAGTAAGCTATGGGATTGAAGCGGTTAAAAAACTTCTGGGCAAAAAGCCCATTTTTGGGATTTGTCTTGGGCATCAAATTTTAGCGCTTGCTCTTGGAGCAAAAACATTCAAACTTAAGTTTGGTCACCGCGGCATTAATCATCCGGTAAAAAATCTTGAGAATGGAGCGGTGGAGATTACCAGCCAGAATCATGGGTTTGCCGTTGAGATGGATACGCTCCCAAAAAATATAATATCAACTCACGTAAACTTGAACGATAATACTTCGGAAGGGCTTCGCTATAAAGATATTCCAGCATTTTCTGTTCAGTATCATCCGGAATCTAGTCCAGGCCCCCACGACAGTCGCTATTTGTTTAAGCAATTCATAGATTTGATGGATGCCCAAAAGAACTGACATAGAATCCATATTAATCATCGGTGCTGGCCCCATTGTGATTGGCCAAGCCTGCGAATTTGACTATTCCGGTACTCAGGCCACACGTGCTTTAAAAGAAGAAGGGTATCGCGTGATTCTGATAAATTCAAATCCGGCGACCATTATGACGGATCCAGAATTATCAGATGCTACCTATATTGAACCAATTACTCTAGAATATGTAACTGCCGTCATTGATAGAGAAAAACCGGACGCCATCCTGCCAACTGTGGGGGGACAAACAGCCTTGAATTTATCCATGGATCTGCACAGACAGGGGATTCTTGAGAAATATGGTGTTCAGCTCATCGGCGCCCAGGTGGAGTCGATCGAAAAAGCTGAGGATCGTGAACGGTTTAAGGAAGTGATGGATGCTGCAGGCATTAATACTGCAAAGGGCGGATTTGTTCATTCCTGGAAAGAAGCAAAATTTCTTTTGGAAACCATAAAGTTTCCTGTCATCATCCGTCCCTCTTTTACGCTGGGAGGTACCGGTGGATCGGTGGCATATAACAAGGAAGAGTTTCATGAATTGCTAGAGAATGGGCTTCGCGCCAGTCCCATCACGGAAGTGCTGATAGAAGAATCTCTTCTAGGTTGGAAAGAATTTGAACTGGAAGTTATCCGGGACAAAGCTGATAATTCCATTATCATTTGTTCTATTGAAAATATTGATCCCATGGGCGTGCATACCGGAGATTCAGTGACAGTGGCACCAGCTATGACACTCACAGATAAGGAATACCAGCAGATGCGCAACTGGGCCATACGGTGCCTGCGGGCAATCGGTGTGGAAACGGGGGGATCCAATGTCCAGTTTGCTGTTAATCCTGATGACGGTCGTATGATCATCATCGAAATGAACCCGCGGGTAAGCCGTTCATCTGCTTTGGCCAGCAAAGCCACAGGATTTCCAATCGCCAAAGTAGCTGCTAAACTGGCTGTAGGTTATACTCTTGATGAATTACCAAATGATATCACAGGGAAAACACTGGCTGCATTTGAACCTACCATTGATTATATCGTGACAAAGGTGCCCCGTTTTGATTTTGAAAAATTTCCATCAGCCACCGGACACCTGAGCGTGCAAATGCAGAGTGTTGGCGAAGTCATGTCCATTGGACGAACATTTAGGGAATCTTTGCAGAAAGCATTTCGGTCACTGGAAGTTGGGTTAGACGGCTTAGAACCAAAACCACCAGCAGAAGGGGATCCGGACGTGAGCCGTGCCCGCTCACTAGACATGACCACGTTGCGATACGGAACAGCATTTCGTTTACTGAAAGTCCGCCAGGCATTTTTGGAGGGGAAGTCGGTTGAAGATATATTTAATATTACAAAAATTGACCCTTGGTTTTTGGATCAGATCAAACAGATTGTTGTATCGAATGGTGATAGCTCCATGCGACAATTAAAACATGATGGGTTTTCTGATAAACAGATTGGGCGCATGACCGGGAAAACAGAAGACAATATCCGTAAACAGCGCAAAGCAGAAAAGATTCTTCCCGCTTATAAGGTGGTGGATACGTGTGCCGCAGAATTTAAAGCCAAGACACCCTATTGTTATTCCACCTACGATGAAGAAAATGAAATTACTCCATTAGAAGGGAAAAAGGTCATGATATTGGGCGGCGGTCCAAACCGCATTGGCCAGGGGATAGAATTTGACTACTGCTGTGTCCAGGCGGTATTTGGTTTGAAAGATGTGGGATTTAAAACAATTATGGTGAATTGCAACCCTGAAACCGTTAGTACCGATTTTGATCTTGTTGACCGCCTGTATTTTGAGCCGGTGACGTTTGAAGATGTATTGAACATTGTTGAGTTTGAAAAACCTGACGGTGTTTTAGTTCAATTTGGTGGACAGACACCACTTAAAATTGCCAATGCACTTGCAGACGCAGGTGCTCCCATCATTGGTACATCCCCGCATAGCATTGACTTGGCAGAAGATAGGGAAAAGTTTGGAAAAGTCCTGAAAAAACTGGATGTAGTATGTCCGCAATACGGAACAGGGAGAACGCTGGATGAAGTGGTTAAGGTAGCCGAAAAGATCGGCTTCCCGGTATTAGCACGACCCAGTTATGTGTTGGGTGGCCGGGCGATGGAGATCGTCTATTCCAATGAACAATTGATTGATTATATCGCTCGTTCAGCAGATGTGACAGCAGGACACCCGATCCTGATCGATGAGTTTCTGGAAGATGCCTTTGAGTTTGATGTGGATGCACTTTGTGATGGAGAGACGGCTCATATTGGTGGTATTATGCAGCATATTGAAGAAGCCGGGATTCATTCCGGAGACTCCGCCTGCGTGCTGCCGCCATATCGGATCACAACCGATGCCATGGATGAGATCATTCGCACTACCAGGGTTCTTGCTTTAGAATTAAGTGTGGTGGGACTTATTAATTTGCAGTTCGCTTATAAAGATGGTCAGGTTTATGTACTGGAAGTCAATCCACGAGCCAGCAGAACCGTTCCTTTTGTGAGCAAAGCGACCAATGTACCATTAGCAAGAATTGCAGCAAAACTAGCTACAGGAATAAAACTAAAAGACATGGATCTTAAACAATGGGATGAAATCAGTCATATTGCTGTGAAAGAAGCTGTCTTGCCTTTTAATAAATTTCCTTCCGAATCCATTTTCTTAAGCCCGGAAATGAAATCAACCGGGGAAGTAATGGGGATTTCTGATACGTTTGGTCAGTCGTTTAGACGAGCTTCAATCAGTGCCGGGAATATAATTTACGATTCAGGAACGGTGTTTATTTCTGTTAATAATGCGGATAAAATGGATGCGATTCCTTTAGCGCGGGATTTGTCCGAAATTGGGTTTGGAATCGTGGCAACTTCAGGAACAGCCAAAGAATTCAAGAGGAATGGAATTCCAGTTGAATCCATTTTTAAAGTTGGAGAAGGACGTCCCAATGTAGTGGACGGTATCAAAAACGGAGAAATTCAATTGGTGATCAATACACCAATGGGGAAACAATCAAGATATGGTGAAGAGGCCATAGGTCAGGCATGTATCCAAAAAGGGATTATGGCGATAACAACGTTGTCTGGTGCAGAAGCAGCGGTTCGTGCGATTCGTTCGAAAAAAGAAGTGTATGTAAAGCCCCTCCAAAATTATTTTTAGTTAATAAAAATGTTACAAGCTAACAAGAGTTACACAATCGGATGTTAATGAAAGACAAGATATGTCTTATTACTGGTGCCACGGACGGTATCGGAAAGGAAACAGCAAGATGTCTTGGTAAACAAAATGCACAATTAATTCTCGTTGGTCGTAATCCGGAAAAAGGAGAGAAGGTTCAAAAAAAACTCATAGCCATAACGGGGAACGATCAAATAGACATTATGACAGCCGATTTATCAAACATGAACGCAATTCAAAAGCTGTCGGCGGAAATACATAAAAAATACAATAAATTGAATGTGCTGATAAATAATGCGGGGGCATTTTTTTCAAAAAGAGAAATAACGGACGATGGTTTTGAGAAAACGTTCGCATTAAACCACTTGGGATATTTTTTACTAACAAAACTCCTTTTAGATTTAATAAAGAAAGGTAAAACCCCCCGTATCATTAATGTAGCATCAGGAGCACATATTGGAGCTACCCTGGACTTTGATAATTTGCAGGGGAAAAACGATTATTCCGGCTGGGCGGCTTATAAGCGATCAAAGCTTATGAACATCATGTTTACATATAAATTGGCAGAATTGCTGAAGGACACACCAATTACAGTAAACACCCTGCACCCCGGCTTTGTAAGAACACGTTTTGGAGACAATAATACTGGGATAGTAGGAATAGGGCTGAATCTTGTAAAAAAGATTGGTGCTATTTCAATTAAAAAAGGAGCAGAAACCAGCGTGTTTTTAGCAACTTCTCCAACAGTAAAAGGTGTCAGTGGAAAGTATTTTGTTAAATGCAAACCAGAAAAAAGCTCATCATCATCATACAATAAAAGTGATATTGATCGGTTGTGGAGAACCACGGATGAGTGCCTTTCATCTCTTTCATAGAAAAAATCAAAAAAAATTGAATTTCTAATCATGAGCACACAATACAAACGGATTGCCTTTCATACATTAGGATGCAAACTAAACTTCTCGGAAACTGCAACAATTTCACG
>DPYO01000075.1:0-1764 GCA_003535775.1 Fidelibacterota bacterium
TTCTTATGAAATATGCTAACACAGTCCTTTGTTAATAAAGTTGTTCAGGTTGACATAAGTCCTATGTCAAACCTGAACAATACTTTAACTAAGTAGAATGGTTATTTTTTTGGAAACTTTTGAAACCAAATCATACGCGTATAAGGAATGTTCTGAGGTAGAACTTTCATATGATTCATAGCCTCTAAAGATTTTACATCAGCAACGTTTTTTGTAAAACCGTAGTCCATCCTTTCGGCTGTAGCATTTTTCACTAAATTGACATCATTATCATTACTTGGAGTGGCAATGATTTCATCAATCCTCGCTCTTCCTTCATGATAATCATCAAATGGTTCAAACACTACGTAGTCGTTCATTTGTACTTCTTTGACACGGTAAGGTCCAGATCCAATTGGATTCTGCCAAAAAGGATGTTGCTGAAACTTAACCGGGTCTATATTCCCAAGATGCTTCCTTGGTAAGGGGGCAAATTGTGAGAATGTGAGAAGTAAATTTGGATCAACTTTCGCAAATTGAATGGTTAATTTATTACCACTTACTTTTATGCCTGAAACACTGCTTGCAGAACCATTAACATAACTCTCTGACCCTTTAATGGATGTGAAGGTATTCTTCATAATCGGCATTAAAGTTGGAACTTTCAGGGCCAATTCAATATTCCATTTAATTTCATCTGCGGAAATGGATGAGCCATCATGCCATTTTAAATTATCCTTCATGATGAACGTCAGCGTCATACCATCACTACTCAAACTGTAATGCTTGGCCATTTGCGGACGCGTTGGTGCAAGACCACCGTCACAAGTTATCAAACGATCGAAAAGGACTTTGTTTGATATAAATAATCCTGGATTGAACCAAGGATGTTCAAAGAATTCTATGGGACCTGTGTTGGTCCGCATGATCATCTTGCCATTTGCATCTGGTTCTGTAGTCCAATTTGTAATTCTCCAGTCATAATTATATTGAGGATTACCATACATTCCTCCATTTCTGTTTAACTTATTACTTTCATAGATAAAGGCCTGTTGATTATACAGAGGCAAAGTGTACAACTGATCCTGCATATATTTGACAATCTTAAAGAATCCAGCCTTTTGTTTTGCAACATCAGGAGTGGTAGTGATTGCACTAATCATTTTGTCAAGCTTTGGATCACTTGGTGTGTAGGAATTCTCACCTGTCTTGTAGCGCTCATAGTATTCCTGAAGGGCCAAAGGACCATGGGCACCATAAGCAAGGTCCCATTTGACGGCTGCAGGCCCATTGATTGGATCCTTTGGGGCGGTCCAAAGCTGGGCACCAACATCTCCTTCCAATTTCCTGAAGTTCATTTTGATTCCTACATCAGCCAGATAGGCTTGAACTGCTGTCATTAAATCGACCGTCAAAGTATCTCCATAATAAAAGACCATACTCAATTCAGTGCTCGAATCCCAATTGGCTTCTTTGAGCAAGCGACGGGCTTTGTCTGGATCATACTTATACGCCTCTAGACCTGCTGGTTTATATGGGCCATTTGGGATATGGGCATCTGCTGCAATGGCCTTCCCCTCCAGGAGAGTATCTCGGATTGTCTCCATATCAATGGCATAAGCAATCGCATGACGGACTCTGATATCAGACAACGGATTGCTGTTTGTGGCCTGCGCCCACAACTCCATCGACGCAAACAGCATCAATGTAGAGAACGTAACTACTTTTAATATATTCATCTTTACCTTTATGGTTGAAATTGATGAGGAAAATATTAACTTACCT
>DPYO01000075.1:2099-4408 GCA_003535775.1 Fidelibacterota bacterium
CATAGCAAGAAAATTAAAAAGAGTACTCACAAGGTATGTTACATAGGGCCTCCTGTCATTTAATGAAAAAATTGATTAAAAGGTTAGTGAAATGTTTTTGCTAACAATCTGGATACAGTACCTCATTCCATATTATGGATTAAAAAATTTATTACTTGCGATTCGTGGTAAGCAAATGTTGCATTTTAGCGAATAATACAGCTGTTAGGATAAAATGTCAAATACATTAATATTTTTTTTACTCAGATTTTAAAAACTACTTATGCACATATAACATATTGTAAATATTATATAAATATAAAAAAATTTGATTTAATTGCAAGTGTGAGCACATTGAGCAAAACTTAACAAAATATTTCATTCCACAAGCCTTGCGAAGCCTGAATGTTTTGGCATGTGATTGATTCTCTGACCAATGTCATTTTTTCGAGAGCTTCAGTGATTTCTTCAAACAAGGGTTCTGTTGCTTGTAAAAATTTCTCTACGTGTCGACGTTAATGAGCCCATGTTGGATTGAAAGCCGATGACGCTATAAACCCACTGTTAAGCATGCGTGTAGTAAAAAGAGTCATCAGAGAATTTGCCTCGGTATGATCAAAACCAATCTGTGTAATTTCCGGCCTGCCTCAACAAGTCACCGGTAATTAGTACTTTTCTCCTAGCTCACTCCAACCTGAGAGAAATTCTCTTCATAAAATCCAAATTCGTCTAGATTGTCTATCCATTCCTTATTTGGACCATTCTTAATCAATGATTCCCAATAATTTGTAAATTGGGGCATTGGGAAATTCAATATTTTCATGGTTTGTTTAGACTGTATTGCTAATTTTTTTAAGGATTCAATTTCTTTCTTTGTTTCAGGATATTTTGAATAATTGATTGTAATATTTTTCCGATTAGTTCCTCCTCCCCATGAAGAATGCCAGATTTTTAAATTAAATACGATCATATCTCCAGGGTTTGTAACAGAATTATATGATGGTACTTGATCGATTGGGACTCCTGATTTACTTTCATAGTCATCAATTCCTCCTTTGCTGGATCCTTTAAGACCAAAATCCCACAATTCACTATTTAAAGGTTCTTTGTGTGAGCAGGGTAGAAACCTCAGCCCGCCATTTTTTTGATCCAGTTCATCAAGATAAAATGCAACTTTGACAGAAGAACAATCAATATCTTGATTCTGATCCGTATGCCACTCGGTTGCGGGGCCATTGAAATTGTTGCTGTTGCATAAATATGGGAATATTTTCTTCCCTATTAATATTCTGACAGTCTTCAAGATTTTTGGATGAGAAGGTAAATCACAAAGATTGGGACACATTTCGTTTAAATTCGACCAATTGAATTGCTTTCGCATGTCGTAACCTTCACTATGATGATCCAAAGTTCTTTGAAATCCTAATTGATATTCTTTTTCAATAACTCTCAACTCTTCTTGTGACAATGCGTTTCTTATGACGATGAACCCAAACATATCAAAGTATTTCTTTTCAATGGAAGTTATGTCTATCATCAGTCAAAAACGCTAATCTACCAACCTGGAAAATCCAGTATGTTTTGGACTATTATTTATTCTTTGATTAATGTCTTTTTTCCTCAAGGATTCCAGCAATTCTCCAAATACAGATTCAGCTTTGTTAAAATAATCATCGACATGTCTGGTTTGATGAGCCCATGTGGGATTAAATCCTGAAGTTGCTAAAAAACCCTCGTCCAGCATCCGTGTCGTAAAAAGTGTCATTAGAGAATTCGCTTCTGGATGATTGAAGCCGATTTGAACTAATTCTGGTCTACCTTTGGAGAAAACAGGCAAATCATATCTTTTCCCAATATCTTTCCATTTTAATTGAAAATACTTTCCTATTTTATTTATGTGAGTAGGTATATCATGGGTTTTCATTTTTTCTATGCATGCCACACTTGCTGCAGGTCCAACACCTTCGCTCCAGTAGGCACTTGATATAAATGATTTTTGAGCTGCTTCCATAGTAAGTTCATTTCCAATAACTGCACCCATAGGAAAGCCGTTGCTGATAGTTTTAGCAAAAACAGCAATGTCGGGGTTCACACCGTATAAGAGATGTGCTCCTCCTAGGCAAAGCCTCCAACCAATTGAAATTTCATCAAAAATAAGTTTTGTATTATTTCTGTTACAAAGTTCACGTATTCCTTCAAGAAAACCAGGATCTGGATCAGTAGATCGAGTTGGTTCCATTACAATAGCCGCTAATTCTGAACCATGTATTTTGAAGATTTCTTCTAATTCTGCAAACTGATTGTATTGGAAATGTATAGCAGTATCTCTC
>DPYO01000034.1:0-6459 GCA_003535775.1 Fidelibacterota bacterium
GCCTCTTGCCACATTTTATCTTTGGCTAGGGGATTATCTTTTTCCTGGCTGATTCGTTTCAGAGCGTATTGAATAATATGAATACCGTCACGGGGAGAAAAATCCAGGTCCAACTGATGGGATTTTTGCAGGAAATCCACAGTCATTTTTAAAAGGTCTTCCCCTGAAAAGGGAAGATGATATCTGAGTATAGCCAATTCATCCTGGTAACTGGGCATTGCCAGCTGCAAGGTGGGTTGTAAACGCGACAGGATATAATCGGGAATTTCGAAAGTGGATTCGTCATTATTCATTGTCACGCAGGCACGAAACTCCTTGTGAGCTTGAATCTTGATCCCCGCAATAATGGATTCCACGTAACGCCGGTGATCGAGAAGGGGAGCCAATGAGGCCCAGCTTTTTTCATTCATGCGGTTGCCTTCATCAAGAATGCAAATACCGCCCTCAATTATGGCGCATACAAGAGGCGATGCATGATATGAAATCTTTCCCTTTTCTGAGAGAACCGGCGTGATTAACAGGTCCTCCGGGCGGGTGTCACTGGTGCACTGGAATATATACAGGGGCTGATTTCTTTGATTCGCGGCTACCATAGCCAGGGTGGTTTTTCCGATCCCGGGCATTCCGGTTATTCTTGGTGAAAGGGGGAAGTCCTTTTCGGATATCACCATCCAGCAAGCCTGAATTTGCCTGAGGACTTCTTCCTGGCCAATCCACTCAGAAGAGGTGTTATCGGGTTGGCTCAAATGTAGAGTGACCCCATCTATTTCTATTGTCTTTTTTGTTGTCGTATTCAATATGTGATCCTTCTGGCAAAAAGTTATTTCGGCTCAATGAGCTATTGCTCACTGGTCGGCTCTCCTGCTTTAATGATACACTATGCACAAGTAAATTTTCACAGGAGATGGAGTGGACGATCTGGTTACAATTTTGATAGTGGCTTTTCCTTTAGGGATGATGATTTTATTGGTCAAATACATGAAGTTCATCCATAACCAACCTAGAATGGAAGAGGAACGCCGACAGAAAGAGGCTAAAGAGAACTCTCAGCCAGCCAACCAAACTGAAAATGATGTCTGATAATCATCAAACCGATGTTTTTTTTGACGAATATATCGAGCGGTTTTTGTCTGAAAACAAAGCCGCCCGCTGTCTGAATGATGATCTTTCTGATTGCGGTGTTGGCTTAATGCCCCTGGTCGATCATTGCACTCTACGAACTCTTGATGTCAATACACGCGCTAAAGATCTTCTTCGCTTGGGTTTTTCTCAGGATCAAACCCTGGGCGTTCTTGAATTCGATAATTGGTGGGCCAAGGTTTATAGAAAACCGGGCTACCCAAGTTTGTTTGTAGATCAGGCTTTTGAGGGGAAACGTGGCGAACCCAGCCTTATCCCTGATTGGGTTCAAACACACGGGGATCAATGTTTCCACCATATTGCCGTTTTGGTTCAGGATATTAAGCACGCTATCGACAAAATGCAAGCTCGGAAGATAGAATTTTCCGGTCAGATTGTGGGTGCCCCGAATACGGATTTACGGCAAATCTTTACCCAACCAGAAAATAAAAATGGCAAGGCCTATACGGTTCTGGAACTTATAGAACGGCATAACGGCTATCAAGGTTTTTTGCCTCCCCAGGCTGACGGCTTGATGGAGTCCTCCCGCCTCTAGGATTTGTGAAAATCCAATGATTAGAAAAACGCAACCTGAATTCATTGTACCCTACTTAAGAGATGCTTCCAATTTTTCAGGAGGGAATGCTGAGGAGGTTGTCATTCCTGAAACTTCGGATGAACTGGCGGATTTCCTGAAAAATGAAACCCGACCGGTAACCATTGCCGGCGCGGGAACAGGTTTGACTGCCTCACGTATCCCGTCTGGAGGCATTATTGTTTCATTAGAGCGGTTAAATAGTATTGCAAAAGAAGGGGAGGGAAGAGTAAGGGTTGGTCCGGCTGTATCATTAAACGAACTGCAGGGTTTTCTGGCTCCTACAGGATGGTTTTATCCACCCAATCCCACTGAGGCATTGGCATCACTGGGTGGTACCCTGGCGACCAATGCTTCCGGGTCCCGGAGTTACAAATATGGAGTAACGCGTGATTATGTTGAAGAAGTTGAATTGATTCTGGTGGATGGCAGGAAAATTTTTCTCAAACGAGGACTGAAAATCACAGAACCACTCAGGTTTGAAGACGGCAGTAAAATTATTTTTCCGGATATTTCATACCAAAGCCCGGATTGCAAAAATGCGGCAGGTTATTTTGTCCATCCAGGTATGGACTGGCTGGATCTGTTTATTGGGTCGGATGGCACACTTGGGATCTTTACAGACATTGTCCTGCGCCTGGCTCCCCGTCCGGATGATTTTGTGAGTGGTATTTTATTTTTTGAAGAGGAACGCTCCTGTTGGCAGTTGATTCCAAAAATTAAATCTTTTGATAGGTATAAGATTGATCCCTGTTCGCTGGAATATTTTGATCATAACGCCCTGGAAAGGTTGAAGGCCAAATATAAAGCCATACCCACCCATTCCAAAGTGGCTTTGTTTTTTGAACAAGATGTCCTTAAAAGGGAATATTATGATTTGATATTGGAAAACTGGTATGAATTTTTGAGTGAAGAAAATATTATGCTTGATGATTCATGGTTTGCTCAGGGGCCAAAGGATGTGCAGATGTTTCACGATTTCAGGCATGATGTCCCGGCAATTATAAATGAGGAAAATAGTCGGGCCGACCGGGTTAAACTAGGTACAGACATGGCTGTCCCGGATAAATATTTTATGTCGATGATGCAGTTTTACCGGAAAACTCTGAAAGCTAATGACTTGGATTACGTCATGTTTGGCCATTTGGGGGATAATCATTTACATATAAATCTTCTGCCAGAAGAGTCCCAAAGAGATGTAGCACAAAAGGTCTACGATCAAATGGTAGACCAGATTTTAGAATGGGGGGGGACGGTTTCTGCAGAACATGGTATAGGAAAACTGAAAAAAAAATATTTTGCTAAAATGGTTGGACCAAGTGGTTTAGAAGATTTAAATAAAATTAAATATTGCCTCGATCCGGAAAACAGGTTGGGTGCCGGGAATATGCTATGAAGCCCTTTTTAGCACCATCGCTATTGACAGTATAAGGATGGAAGGAGTAAAATTCCCCGGATTACCTTGATAGGGCCTAGTTAAAGCAAGTCAAGTTATTCCAGGGAGGTTTGGAAACATGCTCGATGCGTTTAAAAGCCTGGTTTTGAATTATTCTTATGAGCCGCTTCAATTTTGTACTGCTCGTCATGCCATAACCATGATTTTTGGCGGCAGGGCCGAGGGGTTGGATAGCGCAGGATATTTAGTCCGTACTCCCTCGACCAGTTTCGAACTTCCTACTGTGATACGTGTTTTGAAAATGGTTCGACGAAACCGGAAAAAGGGTTTGGCATTTAGCAAAAAAAATATTCTAAGAAGAGATAATTACACTTGCCAATATTGCGGGATTTCCACCCATCCCCTTACAGTGGATCATGTGGTCCCCAAGTCCCGTGGAGGAAAAACCAATTGGACGAATATCGTTGTTGCCTGCAAAACCTGCAATCTTAAAAAAGGTGACCGAACCCCCTTGGAGGTAGACATGACATTGGTTCGCCTTCCCAGAAAACCAGATTATCAATTTATTCCTTTCATCGTTCCATCCGGACCGGATTCCCATGTTGAAATCTGGCAAAAATACCTGCCCAATAAAATCCTGGCTAAGTCTGCGGCCTTTTAACCCACATACTATACGGGTATACTATTACTGGTCTTCTACCAGTTGATAGACTGAAACTTTTCCTGTAGGCAATAAAACAGATGGAAGCTAAATCTCTTATTCAGATTATTTCTGAGGGCGAATTTTTACAGATAGTTCAGGCACCTTCTAACCTGTTTTTCAAGGTCAGTGCTTTATTTTGTGAAAAGTTGAAAGACGGTAAGGAAATATCCCGAAAATTTTATTCCAGTCTGATCCAGGAAACGGAATATCTGGAAAGCGTTCTCGATGAACACGGAGCCCGAGAAAACAAGACATGGTCCTTTTTCTCGGAATATGTTGCGTGTGTTCGCAATCTTTCTATCGCCGCATTTTATATAAAACATATTTTGGACCGGTACCCTTACTATAACCTTGGAGAATCTGAAGAGAACGCTCAGGCTTTCCATGAAAGCGCCTACAAGGCTCTGGACTTTCTAAACACTTCTATACTGGGTTTAAGGGCTGAAGTTGTAAGGACAGGACAAGTAAACGGCTTGGAAATTTCCGAAGAGCTGTTTTCGATGGACGAGTTTTCCGAAATCGAATCGAATAAGCGCCTGCCGAGAACTATTTTGGAAGATGAAGTTCAAGAAGAACAGGAGAGGGTCATAGAACTTTGCAAAAAATACCGGAAAGTCGCGAAAATGGTCAAGGATATGGGGGTTGAAAGAAATGACGATCCTGATGCGTTCCGCCATGTTATTCCATCAAAACTAGATGAAAAGCTGGTACGAATGTTTAAAGAACTGGTCCATAGCGTTCAGTCAGAATACGATACGTATGTTAAGAATACCCGGTTGGAACAGGCCCGAGCGGATTTAAAAAATATGAGAGGATATATTTCCATGCCCCTCCACCTTCTTGAGGTGGTCCTCTGGCTCTGTCATTTTTATGAACGTCATGAAGATGATATTCGTCATGGAGAGTGCAAACAACAAATCTCTAGAGTGGTAAATAAGGAAGTTTTGCTGAGGCAAATTTTTAATTTTGGTTTTCATTACAGTAAATACTACCTTCAAGAAGGCGACAAGTTGGTTAAGAATATTTTGATGGGGTTTGTGGAAAACGTGAGGGCTGAAGTTCCTATCCCACACCCCCTGGGGTTTCATGCCAGACCTTCAACGTTCATTTCCTTAATTGCCCGTCATCATGAAGGTGAATTGCACATGATTATTGATGAGGATAAATTTAACGCTAAATCGGTTATGAGTCTTTTGCAGGCAGGAGGCATTCTTGCTGACAAGGGTTATCAAAAGGTTGTCCTGGAAGGTTCTCGTCAGGCCATCAATGATGTAAAAATTCTGGCCCAGAATAATTATTGCGAAGAAGGAGAGTTCCCCCGTCAACTGAGCTATCTACGCCCAAATCAAGGCAATCACTGAATGAATTTATTATGAATGTTGAAAATGAAATATATAATATTGTTGATGAAAATGACCAGATAATAGGGCAGGCCAGCCGGAAACATATTCATAAAAATAAATTGTTGCATCGATCCGTTCATACCCTTGTTTTTAATTCCAAAAAAGAATTGTTTTTACAAAAACGAGCTCTCTGTAAGGACGAAAATCCTGGGCTGTGGGACACTTCATCAGCTGGGCATGTTGATGCTGGGGAATCCTACGATGCATGTGCTCATCGTGAACTTTGGGAAGAACTGAACTTAAAGGCTGCTTTGAAAACCTCCATAAAAATTTCAGCTTGTCAAGAAACCTACGGGGAGCATGTCCAAGTATACATCTGTGTAACGGATGATGCGATCAAAATTAATCTGGAAGAAATCAGCGAAGGAGCTTTTTTTAGTCTTGCCCAGATTCAGAAAGAGATATCCATAAACCCAGCCCAATTTACTTCTTCCTTTAAATTACTTTTTAATCAGATTCGCGATGCTGAAAATATCTCATTGAATAAGATAGAATTTGAGGGAAAAATTTAAATGACCTCTTTTGATATTTTTGTTTCAGTTGTACTGGGTTTCAGCCTGCTTTTTTCCCTAATGAAGGGGTTTGTGCGAGAGGTTTTCTCTCTTTTAGCCTATGTAGGGGGATATTTAATGGCCGTCAAATATCAAAGCACAGCTGCACACTTTTTGATGGAAAGTATTCCCAGCAAGCCTCTAGCTAAGCTAATAGCATTTGGGACAATTTATATAATGACTGCAATTATCATCTCCCTTATGGGCAAGGTTGCCAGGGCAATGCTTTGGTCTGGCACAGACCTTTCGATGTTCGACAGGATATTAGGTGGCATTGTGGGGTTGGCAAGAGGCGTGGTCATTCTGGTTGCTGTTATGTTCCCGCTGCAGTTTTTCCCTGCATTGGCTAAAAAGTTCACACAGGACTCTTACACTGCTCCTTATTTGGTAAAGGTGTTAGATTTTGTAAATGAGAAACCAGGCACCCTGAATATCAGAAAAAACCTTTCAAATTTTAATATGGATGGGGCAAAAGAAAAATTTGAAGAGTTAAAGAATTTGAAAAATTTGTCGGACACATTTAATGATTTAAAGAAAATCCTGCCGGATAACGATAAACCCCAGGATCAGTACTCCAAAGAAGACCTGAAGAAGCTGAATGAAATTTTAAAATCCGTTGATAAAAATTAATATTTTTGGATCAGTTAAATTGAGGTTCAATAAATAGGCGATGGCTACAAAAATAAATTTTA
>DPYO01000034.1:6576-7071 GCA_003535775.1 Fidelibacterota bacterium
AAGAGTTAAAGAATTTGAAAAATTTGTCGGACACATTTAATGATTTAAAGAAAATCCTGCCGAATAACGATAAACCCCAGGACCAGTATTCCGAAGAAGACCTGAAAAAATTAAATGAGATTTTAAAATCCGTTGATAAAAATTAATATTTTTGGATCAGTTAAATTGAGGTTCAATAAATAGGCGATGGCTACAAAAATAAATTTTAATGGGGAAATCCATGACCAACTGAGTATTTCAGTTTTGGATCATGGCTTTTTATTTGGTGATAGTGTTTATGAAGTGGTCTGCACCATCAATAACCAGCCCTGTTTTTTAGAGAAACACCTTGGTCGCCTTTTTGCTTCGGCCAAAGCAATTTCGTTGAATATTCCGCATGATAATGAGTGGTTTCGGGAACAATTGAAAGTTACATTAGGTGCGGCGGATAATGATGAGTCTTATATAAGGATTATTGTTACCCGGGGAATTGGTGAAATTAATATTGATCCCACA
>DPYO01000034.1:7446-8756 GCA_003535775.1 Fidelibacterota bacterium
AGCCCTGTTATGAAAAAGGAATTCATGTTGCCTTGGTGTCCATTAAAAGGAACGCGCGTGACGCTTTGAATCCAAATGTTAAAACAGGAAATTATTTAAATAATATTTTGGCAAAAATGGAAGCGAATAAACTTGGTGCTCAAGATGCTATCATGGTTAATGCATGGGGACATTTGACAGAAGGGACTACAAGCAACTTGTTCTTTGTTCGCGAGGGCCATATCCTTACTCCTTCCCAGGATTGCGGAATTCTCTCAGGGATTACCCGGGAAATGGTGATTCAACTGTCCAAAGAAAATGGATTTCATATTGAAGAAGGAAAATGGCCCGGCGAAGAGCTTTATGAAGCTGATGAGATATTCCTGACAGGGACCATTAAAAAAGTTATGCCGGTATCGCATCTGGATGGTCGACCTGTTGGATCGGGTAAACCCGGGCCGGTTACTCTGAAACTTATGCGGCTTTATGGGGATCTAATAAAAAGAAAGTTATAAACCTTGTGTCTTTACTCGTAGGCTTGACAGGCGGGATCGGCTCTGGAAAAAGTTTGGCAGCATCTTTTTTTAAGGAGTTGGGCGCCCACATCATCGATGCTGATCAATTAAGCAGAGATTTGGTCCGTCCTGGACAAACGGCGCTAAAGGAAATTGTTAATTATTTTGGTGGAAGCATCCTGGATTCCGCTGGGAATCTGAACCGGAAAAAACTCGCTAAAATAGTATTTCAGGATCCAGGAAAAAAGTCTGTTCTAGAAGAAATTCTCCATCCTAAAATTTTTAAAAAAGAACAAGAAGTTTTTTTGGAAATTTGTACTAAAGATCCTTTTGCCATCGTTGTCCTTGATGCGGCCCTATTGATTGAGTCCGGAAACTATAAACATGTAAATAAAGTGATTGTGGTTCGATCCAGTGAGGAATCCCAAATTCAAAGGATTTTAAGCCGAAATGCCATCAGCTTTGATGAAGCAGTGGCCCGAATTAAGAATCAGATGAGCCTTGAAGAAAAAATCAAATATGCGGACTTCATTCTGGATAATAATATGCAACAGGAAGACCTCCTGCAAAAGGTTCAAGAGCTTTATCCCAAACTCTTAAGTATCTCTGAAAAACTAGATAATTCAATTAGTTAAATGTTTAGTTCTTAGGCTTTAATACCGTTAAACTCTTTAGGATTAATGTGAACAGAAATTAGGAATTATGGCTGAAGATCAGGAAACTACAGACAATGCGGAGGATTTAACTGCCGATGAAAAGGCGGAACTTGAAAGCAGGTTGGATGATACCGGCGGAGGCGAAAAGGCGGCTGGTGGC
>DPYO01000185.1:0-3344 GCA_003535775.1 Fidelibacterota bacterium
CAGAGTTCGGATATTTTAAGGAGTTCATTTTTTAAACAGTTAGTGTTTCTTGGGCCATCCTTAATCGGATTATTGATTATGATATTCATTCCAAAATATTTAATCCACAAATATATTTTTACAATATACTTTATTGTGCTTGGAGTGCTTTTTTTACCATATTTCGGGAGAACTATTGCAGGCACTTACCGGTGGATTGATCTGGGACCTATTGGATTCCAGCCATCGGAATTTGCAAAATTGATTATTGTATTTAGTCTTGCAAAATACTTATCTGATCATAATCTTGAAATGAAAAACTTTTCGTCATTTTTCTTCCCTATAATAATGGTAATAATTCCTGCTGTGATCATTTTAAAACAGCCAGATTTAGGAACGGCTCTAGTCCTTCTTACGCCTCTTTTACCAATGCTTTATTGGGCTGGTGCAAGGTCATATCATATTTTTCTTTCTCTTGCCCCTTTATTGAGTGTATTGACAGCTTTTCATGCACTTTCATTTTCGATATGGGGTGTTCTTATGATTGTTATAATCTTTTTAGAAAGGCCGAAATTGATTTTTGGTCTCGTGATATATTTTAGCAATCTTTTTCTAGGGCTCCTTGCCCCAGCGCTCTGGAATTCATTGAAAGATTACCAACAAAATCGGATTCTAGCATTAATTAATCCGGAGTTAGATCCCTTAGGTGCTGCTTACCAGATTATTCAGAGCCAGACTGCAATTGGTTCTGGTGGTGCTTTTGGAAAAGGATGGGGAGCAGGAACACAAACCCATCTGAAATTTTTACCTGTTCAGGAATCCGATTTTATTCTTTCCGTCATTGGAGAAGAACTAGGATTTGTTTTTATTTTGGTGATAATACTCATATTTACATGGATGATCTTAAAAATGGTAAAATTAGGATATTCATCTAAGGATCGTTTTTCAGGTTTGGTTTTAATTGGGATTGCCTCTTTATTTATGGCTCATGTTTTTGTAAATATAGCAATGACTGTTGGAATGATTCCCGTAAAAGGGCTTCCTCTTCCATTTATATCATCCGGAGGGTCATTTTTAATGTCATGCTTTATGATGGTTGGTATTGTAATGAATGTTGGTGTAGATTCAACTGAATAATCCAAGGCGGGGTAAAACTTATTGAAGTTCCTTCGATTGAGGGGTAAATTTAACCATTCATTTTTATAATTATTTTGATAGGATATCTATGAAAAATACAAAACTACTTAAGAATACTATTGCGTTGACAATTTTGATAACAACTTTGTTTGCGCAAGGAGAATTAAAATCTCTAGAGGCACAGTTAAAAAGAGAAAGAGTAAGGATTGATTCCCTTGAAACTCATATCAATATTCTTTTACCCAATTTGTTTAATGCTCTTAAAGCTGCTGATTCCTTAACTAAATCAATGGTTGCATCAAATGTAGCGTTGATTAATCGCATCAACAGGAATGAAAATAAAATTCAATTGTTAGAGGATAATGCTGGTCGGACTGATAGTACTAATTTTGAAATTTTGGCAAAATTAGTAATGATTGAAAACAAAATTGTGACTTTGACTAACAGCTTTTCAGAGATGTATAATTTAAAATCAGAAAAGAGTATAATTAGCTCATCCATAAAAGTAAGTCCTGTAGAATACAAAGCAATCTACATAGATGCCATGAGTAACTATCACAAAGGAAATTATGAAGAGGCAATTAAAGGATTTTTTACTATAGTTAAATCTGATCCTAATAATGATATGAAATTGGCTGACAATAGTCAATATTGGTTAGCAGAATGTTATTATTCACAAAAAAATTACAAACGATCTATCACCGAGTTTAATAAAGTGAGCCGATTCCCTTCGTCTGATAAAGATGCTGATTCTCAACTGAAACTTGGTCATGCATTTTTAAATATGGGAAATACTGATAAAGCAAAAGAGTCCTATCAGTATCTGGTTGATTATTACCCTGACAGTGAATACCTACATATTGCTAGAGAAACCATTAAGCAATTAATAGCAGAATAAAGTTTATGAGGTTAAAACTATTTTTTCTGACAACAGAAATCACGCCTTTCGCAAATGCTACATCCCTTGCTGATTTCTCTGCTAAAGTACCCCTGCTTTTGCAGGCGAAAGACCATGATATTCGAATTATGCACCCCAAATATGGTTTTATCAGTGAACGAAAATTTATATTAAGAGAAGTTATTCGGTTAAGGGAAATTCCATTTGTATTTGATGGTAAAGACCAGATGACATCAGCAAAAAGTGCTTTTATCCCCAGGACAAGGGTTCAAGTCTATTTTTTGGAGCATTTAGATTGGTTTAAACCTTTATCAAATCTAGTATATAAATCAAAAAATGGCCGAATCTTGAGTGATAATCCTATGCGATATTCATTTTATGGGAATGCCTCCCTGGCCACTTTACCACATCTTTTCTGGTGTCCTGATATTATTATTTGTAATGGGTGGCAGTCATCCATGGTTCCTATTATTTATAGTCAGCGGTATAAAAAGGAAAAATTTTATAAAGGAATTAAAACTGTTCAAGTCATTCATTCCATAGATGAATGTTCAGTTTTCAGTCGAAAAGCCTATGAGGCTGCAGGAGTTAAAATTCCTGAAAATATTAAAGGTAAATCTATCAATACCTTTGAAGTCTCTTCTTATTTTTCTGATCATATTATTGTGTTCAATACCCCAGGGAATAATGTAGCTAATAAATTGCTGAAACTCAATGGAGTAAAAGAAAATGAGAAGAAACTGAGTATTATTGATTTGGATAGTACTGAAACGCCAGACTACTCAGCAATTGCCAGTGAAATGGAAATTATTCTGAAGAAACTTTCCCGCTGATCCCCCGTTCCATTTATCGTATTTCATGAAAAAACTATTTTACGCCTTTCCAATATTGTGGATTTTTATCCCCATACTGTTCTTTAGCTGTTCGGAAGAACCAATACCTTATGAACTGAGCGAAGGCGATGTAATTTCATTTCGAATCGATCCGGATTCCACCAGTTATTTTCGTTCTTACCAAACTGCACCTGAGATGGGAGGACTGTCGGAACTATACTACGGGAAAAGAGATGGATTCTCTGAGATCTATTCCCTGGTTGAAGTTTATCCTGTATCTGCTCCGTTTTTTCTGGATACAACGTATTCCAGTGATAGCACTTCCTATAATTTTGTTGATTCAATTAAGAGTGTTACGTTTTCTCTGACTTTGGTTGACTCTAGTAATTCACAATATCATCCTGTCCTTTCCTATTTTTCAGGTGATGTTGATACGACGATCTTTTTAGAGAATGAATCTTCATTTTATGCTATTGATCCGACACTGGAAAAAATAG
>DPYO01000185.1:3760-13659 GCA_003535775.1 Fidelibacterota bacterium
ACTACCCGTTTGAACAGTTACACCTTTAAAATTGGTGGCGATGGAGAAACAGATTCATTAGTTGCTTTCACAAATCCAAAACTTGAAGTCCAATTTTCAAGAACCATGGGAATTCCTGACTCTACATGGGATTCAACTTGGGTAGATACAGCGACTTATACAGCAAGATATAAATTGATAATTGTAAATCCTGGTGAATGGGAAGAAGGGGAATCAACTTTTTCTATTGGTAGAGCAAAAGGATTAAAGTCTATCCTTCGCTTCAATTTGGATACTTTATCGATGCTTCCTGATAATATCATCTTTAAGGATGCTGATCTTTACCTGAAGTGCGATACCACAATCAATAGTTTTAAGGTATTTGCTTACCCATTTAAGGATTCTATTTCAATAAACGATATCGACCTGTTCTCTGTAGAACAAATGGATACTACTGCTCTTGAATTTATTGGAGCTACTTCTTCAACAGTAGATAGCCTATTAATATTGAACGTCCGAGATTTCGTAAATTATATCTATCTTAACCAACTGACCCACTATGAACTACAGTTATCCAGTTCAACGGGTAATGATCCGTTTTCTACCTTGACTTTTATCAATGCTGGACCATTCAAACCTTATATTATAATGCGTTATGTTGCTACGAATTAAGGTAGTTTTATTTAGTTTGGTTGCCCTGCTGTCTGTGGGTTTCAGCCAATCTCTCATGAATGCGTTTGGAATTGGCTCTCCAGCATCCAATTTTGATGCGGCATCAATGGGAACTTCTCCAATGAGCCTTCTGCCATCATTTCAGGAAGGTGTTTCGATTTCCAATCCGGTTACTTGGAGTCAACTTCATTACACATATCTAACCGGAACGTATGGAGGACAACAATCTGAAATTCAATCTGGTTTAATGAAGAACGGTAGAACTTATTTGCAACAGATACAATTAATCATCCCGATTAAAAAAAAGTATGCTTTTGGACTTTCAATAGGGCCAAATACAAATCGGTTGTACTCAATTGTTGGAGTAGAGAATTTGGTGGACGATGGTATTTATGGTGATAGTTTGACAGTGAGAAAATCGGTGTCCGGGTATGGTGGAATTACTTCATTAAAACCATCTGTAGCCTTTCCATTAACTTCTCTGGAATCAATGGCAATAACTATCGATTACCTGTTTGGATCTTCCAGAGGGATTACTTCAATTAGTATTGATGGAACGAATTATATTCAGAAGGAACAAGATATTTATTCTGGTACGATGATGAAATTGTTTTTCCATAGTAAGAGGTTAAAATATAAAGACTATGGAATGGGTTTTTATCTCTCCCTGAAGAATGCTTTAAAACCGTTATCAGTCAATCGCATTTCCCATCAACCATTTGAAGATAACAATGAGTCGGGAAATCATGATGGATCATATTATTCCGATTTTCCCGATCTTTCCTTGATCCCTGATGCAATTCAGTCTAATTCAATTGGTGAAATAGACCCCTTTGAAATTCAGGTGGGTCTTGATGTAAATATCCGTCCAAGACTCCACATTCTTTCTGAAGGGAGTCATTGGTATGACCGGGGAGATAATGGGCATACTGTTTCTGTACTCAATGATAAGATTGTATCATTAGATCAGATCAGCCTTGGACTTGCTTTATTCTCACGTAGGCTTCCCCGTCAGATCTTGAATCAATTTCATTATCGTGGCGGCTTTTTTGCTAAACAATATACTTTATATCACAAGGGGAAAAGGATAGATGAAAAAGGATTTTCTTTCGGTTTTGGTGTTAAATTTGGCGTTACTGATAATCAGATTGATTTTGGGTTTTCAATCAGCCAGAGAGATGGATTGGATGTGAATGGTGAACTAATTCAACAATTCAGTGTTGGTATCAGTTTAGGAGATATTTGGTTTATTAAAAGGAGAGAAAGATAAATATGAGACAGGTTATAACTATTCCTAAGTTGTGGTTAGCATTTGTTGTTGTACTATTTGTTTCTATGTGTGTGCCCCCCGAAATGGATCTTGAGGAAAAAGATCGTATTGAACAAGCACGATTAGACTCCTTGAGAGAACTCAGATGTCCCCGATTAATGAGTAGTGCGGCTGAATATTACCGCAATCAAGATTGGGAAGCTACAGTACAGATTTATAGAGAGATTGATGAACTTGGCTGTGATGAATTTGATCCCGTATTGGCACCTCCTGAAGAAATTTATTTATATTATGCAATTGCTCACGAATATTTAAGTCATTTTGAAAACTCTGAAGAAGTCCTTTTGAAAGGATTGCAGAAACTTCCGGGAAGTATTGATTTACGAAAACGCTTGGCATATTCTTACAAAAAGCAGGGAAAACTTGATCGCTATATTGTTGAATTAGAGAAAATAATGGATAGGGCGCCTGATGATTCACAAAATATGATTGAGTTATCTAAGGTTTATAGTGAAAATAATCGATATGAAGACCAGATTGATGTTCTACGCCTCCTTTTAGAAAAAGACCCCAACAATGAAATATATCAGGGTGAAATGAAAATAGCTCTAGAACAGTTTGGCGAAGATCCTTTTGATTATATTCGAGAACTTTTCGAAAGGAATCCTGAGAATACTGCTTACGGTCTGGATTTTTCTGATAGATTATTATCAGCGGATAGACCAGAAGAAGCAGTTGATGTTTTAAAGAAGGTGATCAGGTTTGATAGAAACAGTAAGATTGCCTACAGGAAATTAGCTCAAGCATATTCTGAAATTGATGATTTGGAAAACGCCTCAATAGTTTATGAGAACTTATTAAAACTTGACCCAAGGGATCTCCATATAATTGTCCAAACTTCCAAATTGTATATAGAGTTACAGAATTTTAGAAAAGCCTTACTCTGGGCAGATAAAGCTATTCAATTATCAAAATCGTCAGGCCAGTGTTTTGGACAAAAAGGAAACGTCTATTATAAGGCTTTCCAATCCTGTCGGTCCACTGATATTACTAATGATGATCGAATTGTGGCTTCGTTGGCATATAAATATTTTCAGTTAGCAGAAGAAAATAATTATACACATTATTCTGGTTCAGCAGCTTGGTTAAAAGAGAATGAAACGCTGTTTTCACGAGCCAACTGGTTTATGATAGATCCTGATAAACAAAGTAAAGGATATTTGTTACCGGAAACAGCATGTTATAATTGGGTGGAAGAACGATTGAAAAAAGATCCCACCTGGTAACAAAAGTCGTTCCTTTTAAGCAAATGAATTTAAAAGATACGGACGGTGAACTATTTGAAATCCTGAATAGAGAAATCAGGAGGGAGGACGAAACTTTGGAGCTCATTGCCTCAGAGAATTTTGTGAGTAATTCGGTGTTGGAAATGGCTGGTGGAGTTATGACGAATAAATACGCAGAGGGGTATCCGGGTAAACGGTATTATGGCGGTTGTCAGTTTGTAGATGAAGCGGAAAATCTTGCAAGGGATAGGGCAAAAAAGCTTTTCAATGCAGAATATACCAATGTACAGCCCCATTCCGGCTCACAGGCGAATATGGCTGCATTGATGACATTTCTGGAAAACGGAGATACAGTCATGGGTCTTGACTTGGCTCATGGTGGTCATTTGACTCATGGAAGTCCAGTTAATTTTTCTGGACAATTATTTAATTTTGTCTCCTACCATGTCCATCCTGATACGGGGCGTGTTGATTTTGACGAGGTATGGAATCTTGCCCGAAAATATAAACCAAAAATGATAATCTGTGGAGGTAGTGCCTATCCTCGTTTCATTGAATTTGAGCGGTTTCGGGAGGTAGTTGATGAGGTAGATGCATTTCTAATGGCGGATATTGCCCATCCGGCAGGTCTGGTGGCAATGGGTTTGCACCCCTCTCCAATTCCTTACTGTGATGTAATTACGACAACCACCCATAAAACTCTCAGAGGTCCTCGGGGAGGAATGATTATGATGGGTGAGGATAGAGAAAATCCTTGGGGGAAAGTTGCTCCGAAGTCCGGCCGAGTGAAAATGATTTCAGAATTGATTGACTCCATGGTGATGCCGGGTATTCAGGGTGGACCTCTCATGCATATCATAGCTGCTAAAGCTGTGGCTTTTGGGGAAGCTTTAAAGCCGGAGTTTTTGGAATATGCTCGTCAAATAGTTGATAATGCTAAATGTATGGCTGAAGAATTTCTTTCCAGAGGATATCATCTTGTTTCCGGCGGGACAGATACCCATTTAGTTCTCATTGATCTGACAAAAAAAGGTATCACTGGGAAAAAAGCGGAAAATGCCCTTGAAAAGGTTGGCATTACTGTAAATAAAAATATGGTACCATTTGATCAGAAAAGTCCCTTTGTCACCAGTGGAATTCGAATAGGTACACCAGCAGTAACGACTCGCGGGATGAAAGAAGATGAAATGAAAACAATAGTAGCGTTGGTTGATAAGGTAATATCTTTCCCAGACAGTGAAGATTTATTATCAACTGTGATGTCTGAAGTGCTGGATCTTTGCCGGGATTTTCCTCTATACAGAGACCTCGTCAGTTAATATTATTCTTAGAAATTTTGATGGCTGAAAGCCACCGGATTTGGAGCCAAAAACTATCAGTAATATTCCTATTTATTCTATATACTGCGTGTACTCCTGCTTATCTGGTTCGGAACCAACCTAATCTTGCGGAAAATATTTATGCTTTGAAAGTTGACAGAATTGAGAAACAGGTAGCCCGCAATCCTGATAATCCCGATTTACTTCTGAAAGCTGTTTCCAATTTAACAATATATTCTTATGGTTTCCTGATGGAGAAAGCTGATAGAGAAGTTGTGAAAAATTATCATCAGGGGAAGAAATTGTACCATCGTGCACAGAATATTTTTAACCGTGCCAAAGATTATGGGTTAAGAGGAATTAAATTTCATTATCCTGGATTTGATAGTTTGATGGAAGCAACAAAAATGGAATCATTTACTTTCAAAAAAGAAGATGTTCCATTTTTTTATTGGACTGCTGCAGCTTGGGGTGGAACCATTTCTGCCAGTAGAGGAGATTTGGATTATGTCGTTGAATTACCTAAAGTTGGTTGGCTTTTAGAACGGGCAATAGATGTAGATTCTGACTGGAATAAGGGAGTGCTCTATTCGGCAATGATTTCATATTCAATGAAGAGGACTGACCAGGGTGGGAAAGGTAAAAAACTGGCCAGATTGTATTTTAAAAAAGCTATAGAATCATCAGGGGGACATGATTGCAGTCCATATGTAACATTGGCGGAACTTGTTTCAGTAAATAACCAGGATCAGAAGGAATTCGAAGAGCTTTTGAAAAAAGCTTTAACTATTGATATTGATATAGATCCGGAATTAAAATTATCCAATATCATTGCCCAGTCCCGTGCCCGTTGGCTTTTGGAACAAAAAGAGGAATTATTTTATTGATATGCTGAAACGTTTATTCAAAAACGCTATTTTTTTCATGATTTTGGTCTCTGTTCTTGTAGCAGGGAAAAAAACTGTAATAAAAATGGCCACACTTGCACCGGAAGGTACGGATTGGCACGGAATGTTAATGGAAATGGGGCAGAGATGGAAAACCGCAACTGAGGGGAATGTTATTTTACGAATTTATCCAAGTGGTGTGGTAGGTGATGAACGTGATATGATACGAAAAATGCGGATTGGGCAGATCCATGCGGCGGCCATTACTACTGAAGGGCTTTCCGAAATTAATCCTGATGTCAATGTATATACTATCCCCATGTTATTTGACGACTACGAGGATGTAGATTGGTTCCGAAAAAAGATTGGGAAAAAACTTGAAGAAGGAATCAAGAAAAATGGTTTTACCCCCTTGTTATGGGCGGATATTGGTTGGGCGCATTGGTTTACCGCAACACCTATTCAATATCCGGAAGATTTAAAAAAAGCAAAAATATTTAGCTGGGCAGGAGATTATAATGGAGCTGAATTGTGGGGAAAAGGTGGTTATACGGCTATTCCACTCGCATCAATAGATATTTTGTCTGGGTTACAAACGGGATTAATTGATGCTATCGGTGTAACTCCAATAGCTGCATTGGCATCACAGTGGTTTGGAATTGCAAATCATATGTTGGAAATGAAATGGGGATTATTGACAAGCTCTATAATCATCGACAATCGTATTTGGGACCAATTACCATCTGTCTATCAAAAATCTTTATTGGAGATTGCGCAGGAAATTGGAGTCCGTCACCAGGAAACCCATCGTTATGATGATGATAAATCCATTGAGATTATGAAAAAAAACGGCCTTATTGTTCATCCTCAGTCAGTGGAAGACCATACCTTTTGGAAGTCACATTTAAAAACATGGTATCCTGATATTCGGGGCACCTTTATTCCGGAAGATATTTTTGATCAGGCTATAGAATTGATGAAGCAGAAAGAATCCAAGTAATACAACTTATCCAACTGTGAATCAGGCGAAAATTCATCTGGTTGAACGGCTGAAATGGGGGGAAGACATTTTAGCTTTAACCGTATTCTTCACGATGGTTTTTATTCCTACTTTTGAGACCATTGCACGATTTGTCAATTTTCGTGGTATTCCAGCTTCTCCGGTACTTGTTCAGCATTTGACCTTATGGATTGGTTTTCTTGGTGCTATCCTTGCAGCCCGTCAGAATAAACTTCTCGCTCTCACAACAACTCCTCTTTTTTCGATTGATGAGCAATTTCATTTTGGGAGATGGATAGCTAAAGTTATCTCTTTTATTGTTGTTCTAACTCTGATGTGGGGTAGTTGGGAATTGCTGAAGGTTGAGTTTACTTTCTCCGTTGATATTGCACCAAATATCCCACGCTGGTTTACTCAGGCCGTTATGCCCTTCTCATTTGGTTTGATTGCTATTCAAATCCTTATCAATAGCACTGAGAATAATTTATACCGAGCTTCCATCCTGATGATGGCGGTCTTATGGATAATTATAGGACTAACCGGTGCTTTTCAGAATGAGTATTGGTTAATATGGATTGGTCTTGGGATTTTGAGTATCTCAGTTCTGTACGGAGCTCCAATTTTCGTCGGGTTGGGAGGTGCTGCTGTCCTTTTTTTCTGGGGTGATTTTATTCCAATTTCTGCTATACCAGCTGAGATGTACCGGATTGTGGTTTCACCAACACTCCCCACAATTCCGCTTTTTACTTTGGCTGGATATATTTTGGCTGAAAGCGGTGCTTCCCAAAGAATGGTAAACGTATTCAGCAGTACGTTTGGATGGATAAAAGGTGGAACGCCGGTTGTAGTTGTTTTGTTGTGTGGATTTTTTACTGCATTAACCGGAGGGTCTGGCGTGACAATTTTAGCTTTGGGAGGACTTTTATATCCTTTGTTAAGAAAATCAGGGTATTCAGAATTATTTTCCCTGGGTCTCATCACTGTTTCCGGATCCTTGGGTTTGTTATTTCCTCCCAGTTTACCTGCCATTATTTATAGTGTAACAGCCGGTGTGTCAGTGAAAAGTGTATTTATAGCAGGATTAATCCCCGGAACATTGCTTGTCGTTTTTGTTGCCGGCTGGGCTATTTTTATTGGAGATAAAGAACGGATAAAAGTTCAGTCTTTTCAATGGGATTCAGCTTTAAAAACCCTTTGGATTGCAAAGTGGGAGATGGTTATCCCTGTCTTAATTTTATTTGGTGTATTTGGCGGATTTACAACATTGGTGGAAACAGCAGCAATGACGGTAGTTTATATCCTGACAATAGAAATATTAGTTTATAAAGATTTACAAGTAAATAGTCTTCCCAAAATTGTCGTGGATTGCGCAACCCTGGTTGGTGGAGTTTTAATTATCCTAGGGGTAGCCATGGGATTGACAAGTTATCTGGTTGATGCACAAATTCCCATGCATTTATTATCCTGGGTTAAGGAAACAATATCATCGAAATATGTTTTTCTCCTTATGTTAAACGGGCTTTTACTTCTTGTAGGGTGCATGATGGATATTTTTTCGGCAATAATTGTTTTTGTTCCTCTTATTAGTCCCTTAGGACTTTATTTCGGTGTTGACCCTGTACATTTAGCTATAATATTCATTGCAAATTTAGAATTAGGTTTCCTCACACCTCCGGTGGGAATGAACTTATTTTTATCTGCTTACCGGTTTGATAAAAGTATGCCTTTGATCTATAAAGCGACTTTACCCTTTTTTGTAATAAGATTCTTGGTTGTTTTACTCATTACTTATCTTCCGATCATTTCTCTAGGATTGATACATTAAAAATAGATTTGGAGATTTGGAACAAATTTGATCCAGTTTATTATAAATGTGTGGAAAATCACACTTCTGAAACAGTACTTGACAAGTGAAAGGTTCAGAGGATATATTCTCAGGAGTAAATGGAAAACTTAATGACATATCGCTAACCGTTCTAAATACCAGGCCCTGTCTTTCGGGCCTCACAATTAATAACAATTTGAAACAACGGGAGAGGTAAGCCTAATGAAGCGTTTAGCAATATGTTCAGGATTATTACTTATAACACTTGTTAACCCTATTTTTAGTGTAGGGGAAGCGGGGGCAATATTTTTGTTAATTGCACCGGGAGCAAGAGCCGGTGGTTTGGGGGAAGCCCAGGTTGCCGTAACGGATGATGCGTACGCCAGTTATTGGAATCCTGCGGGTCTAGGATTTTTAAAAGGACAGGAATTGTCGTTGATGTATGTCCCCGAATGGCTGCCAGGATTTAACCTGGATGATATGTACTATTCTTTTGCTGCATACCGAAAACATTACCCCTACCTTGGGACAATTGGAGGTCATATAATATTTTTAAGCCTGGGGGAGCAAACCCGCACCGATGAAGCAGCAAACTATCTTGGCACCTTTTCCAGTTATATGGCTGCATTTACGATATCTTATAGTGCATTATTATCTGATAATAGATCTTTTGGATTAAGTGCAAAAATATTTCACCAACATCTTACGGATTTAGGTGCAGGAGGTGAAAAGGGCAAAGGCTATTCTACTGATTTTGGTTTTGACATAGGATATTTGCATAAGGAGTTTTTATCCCCCCGTTTGGATTTAGGCGTAACTGTAACCAATATTGGCCCGAAGGTATCCTTCATAGATCCAGCCCAGGCAGATCCTCAACCCACCAACTTTACATTGGGATTTAACTACCGCTTGATTGATGAACAATTTAATAAGCTGAATGTCATTTATGATGTTGATAAATTGCTGGTAGGATCTTATGCAGATATGGATTGGAATGGGGATGGAATAATTGGAGGGTGTGATAAGGAAGGTCATTGTGAAGGGTTAGGTGAATATAATAGCAATGGAAAGCAGGAGACAGCTCACACTGATCCCATTTACTTGGGCATATTTACTTCCTGGGTTGACGATTGGTTTTTAGGAGGTGATAGAGATATTCCGGCAAATAATGAATCTGACGGGAAAATTGGTGGATATGATTGGGATGACAATAATAATGATGGAGTTATAAACGTAGATCAAGGAGAAATTATAGAAGCAGGAATAAATCCGAATGATGGTATTAATTTTGGTGATCCCGATTGGGGAATTTATAACCAAGATGGTGTTAAGGAAGTTGGTAATTCAAAAGACCGTTCCATAAATGATGAATTAAAAAAACTTATCCATCATTTTGGACTGGAATATTGGTATTCTAAATATTTCGCATTGCGTGCCGGGTATTATTATGATCAGGAAGGGAAAATAAATAATCCAACGTTTGGCGTTGGTCTCCGTTTTGCAGGATATGGATTTGATTTTGGTTTTACATCTGGTGAACCGGGGCATCCCCTTACCAATACCATGCGGTTTTCATTGAATATGGAAATAAATAGCCCCAAGCAGGTAATCCAGCCATAATTAGTTTATAGGATTTTTGGATGCCAACCTGCAGGTTCCTC
>DPYO01000093.1:0-8024 GCA_003535775.1 Fidelibacterota bacterium
ACTGTTGACAATTTGTTGGCTTCATTAGCTGAAGGGTGGAATTTAGTTTCTGGTGGATCAAATGAATGTGGAATTGATGACCCGAATGGAATTGTTGTACCGAACACCCTTTACGGATTTGGGGTTGGTTATGAACCTGCATCTTCCTTGCAGCCTGGAAGTGGATACTGGCTTCGTACCGATGCTGCAGGCGATGTGACGTTTACAAGTACCGGAGCAGCAAGAGTCAGACCGTTTACCAATCGGATGAAGGACGCAAATTCTATCAGCTTTAATGGGAATGCCATTTATTTTGGTGTAGAGGTTCCTGATAATGAAAAACTCAGCTACAGTCTTCCGCCAAAACCGCAGGCAGGTTCTTTTGATGTCCGCTTTGCCGGAGACTGGAAATATACTGAGAGTTCGGGTATCATCGAATTGATGAACAACACTGATATGATCAGTGTTCAGTACTCTATCAAGGATGGCAGTGAGTGGATTCTTGAAAGTGCGTCGGGTAAAGTCATTTTAAATGGCAATGGAGAGCTTCAGATAGTAAACTCTGACAGTTATTCTTTATATAAAGGTAGCGTGAGCAGGACCCCTGAAACATTTGCTTTGCACCAGGGCTATCCGAATCCGTTCAATCCAGAAACCACGATCAGCTATGATATTTCCAATGTTGGAAATGTAGAAATCGTTGTGTATGATATGATGGGTCGTGAGATTAAAACTTTGGTGTCCGGGTACCATACCCCAAGTACATATCAAGTTGTTTGGAATGGAACTGACAACAGAGGAAAGATTGTTCCGAGTGGAGTGTATCTCTACCGGATGAGTTCAAGTGAATTCACTCAGGTGAACAAGGTAATGTTCCTCAAGTAAACCAAACACTACTTTTTATATCTATAGAGAGGGTTCCTTATTGGAACCCTCTTTTTTTATCTACATTTCTCTGTAAATCGGTTTTGGGTACATAAGAGTTCGTCTGTAAATTTTCGTTTAATTTATCTGGAGAAATATGTCTGGTCATAGCAAATGGTCCACGATTAAGCGGAAAAAGGGAGTTGCTGATGCGAAGCGGGGGAAAATATTCACGTCAATTATCAAAGAGATAACTGTTGCAGCCCGTATGGGGGGTGGAGATGAGAATGCTAATCCACAGTTAAGGCAGGCAATCGCTAAAGCCAAAACAAATAATATGCCTCAGGATAACATTAAAAGAGCGGTAATGAAAGGAACGGGAGAATTGCCAGGCGTAAATTATGAAGAAGGAACCTATGAAGGATACGGTCCCGGGGGGGTTGCCATTTTCCTGGAAGTTCTGACCGACAACAAAAAACGGACTGTTGCAGATATCCGCCATCTCATGAGTAAACACGGTGGAAATCTTGGGGAGAATGGCAGTGTGTCCTGGATGTTTGATAAAAAAGGACAGATCCAGGTTGGTATTGAAGCTGGAGAGGAGGAAATAATTCTTGAAGCAGCCTTGGAGTGCGGTGCTGATGATTTTGAGGTTGAGGAAGATATGTATTTAATTTCAACTGATCCAGCAGAGCTTATGCAGGTGAAAGATCAATTGGAAAGCAAAGGATATGAGATTAACTCAGCAGAAGTGGAAATGATACCCAAAAACCTTCAGAAAGTGGAGAAGAAAGATGTAGATAGAGTTTTGAATCTTATGAATGAGCTTGAAGACAATGAAGATATAAAGAGTGTCTTTGCAAATTTTGATATCGATGAAGCAAATATACCATCGAGTTAAATAAGGTGCGGATTATTGGATTTGATCCAGGGTTAGGCGTATCCGGGTTTGGAGTTTTAGAGAAAAAAGGAAATGCTGTACGGGTAATTTGTTATGGTGCAATTCGAACCCCAAGGACAAAAACACTTCCAGAAAGATTAAAACACTTATATGATGAAGCGACCAAACTTCTCAAAACGTATACACCAGCTGTGATGGCGATAGAAGATACATTTTATCAAAAAAATGTTAAGTCCGCCCTGGCACTGGGGCAGGCAAGAGGTGCTTTATTATTGGCAGGTGCCAATGCGGGTATCCCTTGTCCAGAATTTGCTCCGAGAAAAGTGAAGCAGTCTGTTACGGGGAACGGTGCAGCTACAAAAGAACAGGTTCAGTTTATGGTTCAGAAAATATTACAGTTGGACAAGCCTCCAACCCCTATTGATGCGTCCGATGCACTCGCAATTGGATTGTGTTATCTAAATCAACCGAAGTGGTAAAAAAATGATTGATTCAATTTCCGGTTTTCTGATACAAAAGAATCCAACGAATGCGGTAGTTGATGTGGGTGGAATCCGGTTTAAAGTGAACATTACAATCAGCACCTACGAAAGATTACCATCAACCGGGTCGAATACGGAGCTGCTTGTGTACCTGCACGTCCGCGAAGATATTCTTGCACTGTACGGTTTTGATCATGACGACCAGCGATCCATGTTCCTGCTTCTCATTGGGATCAGTGGAATAGGACCCAGGTCCGCAATGGGTATTCTTTCTGGTGCAAGAATCGCTGAGTTTAAAAAACGGATTGTTGCCGGAGATGTAAAATCTCTGACGGTGATTCCAGGAATTGGTGCAAAAACAGCGAAGAGAATCATTGTGGAACTGAAAGAAAAATTTGTCATGGAAAAGGATGATGATATTTCCATGGTGTTTGATTCTGAAAAAGTGCCGGATGAAATGGATGATACAATTCAGGCGCTTCAATCTCTTGGATACAGCCGTGCCCAGGCGCATAAAGCAATGAAGAAACTGGAAAAAAGTGGAGACCTGACAGGGAATCTTGAGGAATTGTTGAAAAAAGTATTGAAAAAAATGTAGGCGGAAAATAAATAATGGCAATTGTAAAACCATTTAGAGGCTTGAGACCCAAACCCAAATTTTGCAAAGAAATTGCATCACCACCGTATGATGTGCTGAGTACGGAAGAAGCAAGGAAAATTGTAAAACAAAATCCAAAATCGTTTCTGAGAATCAATAAGGCGGAGTTGGAATTTTCTGATGATATGAATCCATATAGCGAGGCAGTATATCAAAAAGGAAAAGCTAATTTACAGCAGCTTATTGATAACGGTTTGATGATCCGGGATGAAAATCCCTGTTTTTATGTGTATCGTTTGACCATGGATAATCGCAGCCAAACCGGTCTTGTTTCACTTGTGTCTGTAGATGATTATGACAATGGACTCATTAAAAAACATGAGCATACCCGCCCTGAAAAAGTGAATGATCGTGCTGACCATATCGATTTTCTTGATGCGCAGGTAGGGCCTGTTTTTACTGCGTATCGTTTCCAGGAACCAATTCAACGAATTTTCAACACCGTTACAGAAAATTCTCCCTCAGTAGATTTTGTTGAAGATGACACGGTACGCCATGAATTTTGGGTGATCGATGATCCTGATCTGCAGAAGGGAATCATTTCAGAATTTGCTCCATTTCCACTCTATATTGCCGATGGCCATCACCGAAGTCAATCTGCTTCCGAAGTTTGCAGGAGAAAGAAAGAACAAAATCCGCATCATACAGGCGAAGAAGGCTATAATTTTTTTCTCAATGTAATTTTTCCAGATTCAGAACTTACTATTCTACCATACAATCGGGTCGTCCGGGATATGAATGGACTCACAATATCAGAAATTCTGGAAAAAACGGCTCACAACTTTGAAATCATCTCTATGGATGGAGCAGTAAATCCTGAAGAACTCCACACATTCGGGATGTATGTGGAAGGAAACTGGTTTTTGCTGAAAGCTAGGGAAGGAAGTTTTGATCCGAATGACCCGACGGGATCCATTGATGCAGCTATCCTTGGTGATAACTTTATTGCTCCGATTTTGGATATTAAAGACCCGAAAACTGATAAACGAATTAATTTCATCGGTGGAATTCGCGGCACAAAAGAATTGATCAGATTAGTAAATTCCGGAGAATATAAATTAGCATTTTCATTGTTCCCAACTTCCATTAAGCAACTGCTGGATGTAGCTGATTCCGGAGAAGTTATGCCCCCCAAATCTACCTGGTTTGAACCAAAACTTCGGAGCGGGATGATCGTCAATATGTTAACCGATTAAAAAGGGAAATTATTAATGCTTATTCTTATTTCAGATGCGTTTGCACCGGATCTTCCAGAGAAGCTTTCTCCATATGGTGACGTCACAGATGATAAGGGAAAATTGCAGGAAGCAACCGTTGTACTCGTGCGCAGTAAAACAAAAGTTACAAGGGAGTATATAGATTTTGCACCAAATCTCAAACTGGTGATCCGTGGCGGTGTAGGACTTGATAACATTGATCTGAACTATGCTGCTGAGAAGGGAATTGCCGTTCATAATACCGCAGCAGCTTCGTCAATTGCCGTTGCTGAACTGGCTTTCACACTGATGATTGCCCTGCCCAATCATGTTACAAAAGCTGACAGTACAATGCGTGTAGGTCAGTGGGCTAAGAAAAAGCTGAAACGTACCGAACTGTATAAAAAGATACTTGGAATTGTCGGGCTTGGAAGGATTGGAACCGAACTGGCTAAAAGAGCGGCGGCTTTTGGAATGAACGTTGTTGCCTACGATCCATTTGTCGATTCAAGCGAAGTTGCGATAATGAAACCAGATTTGAAAGACGTTCTAAACAATTCTGATTATATTTCTTTACATCTTCCCCTTACTGAAGAAACCAAAGGAATAATCGATGGTGAAATACTCAATGAATTCAAGGACGGAGCCTATCTCATTAATACTGGGCGCGGCAAAACAATTGTTGAAGAAGATGTTGTTGAAGCATTGAAGAGTGGAAAACTAGCTGGGTTTGGCAACGATGTATGGTATTCCGATCCACCGAAAAACACACCATTGATTGATGCTCCAAATGTCATCATGTTGCCACACTTAGGAGCATCTACGAAAGAAAATTTGTTGAGAATTGGAGATATTATCGAATCCATTATCCGTGATTTTGTTCTCACTGATTAACTCGTTTTTAAAAAGGAGATATTGCAATGCAAAACCGCGTTTTTAATTTTAATCCGGGACCTTCTGCACTTCCCGTTGCTGTACTGAATCAAATTCAGGAAGAATTATTAAACTACAAATCAACCGGAATGTCCATACTTGAAACTTCCCATCGCTCACCTGAATATGAGGATATTAATGATTCTGCTATTGCACTTTGTAAAGAGTTTATGGATATTGGCGATGAGTTTCATGTACTGTTTGTTGGTGGAGGTGCTTCCACACAATTTGATTATATTCCTCTTAACTTCTTGCCCATTGGCGGAACGGCAGCATACGTAGATACTGGAATATGGGCGTCTAAAGCTGTAAAGGAAGCTGAAAAAATTGGAAATGTTCATTTGGCTGGCAGTTCAAAGGACTTAGGCTATACCTATATCCTCAGTACTAGTGAGTTGGATATTCCAGAAGATTCAGCATATCTGCATATAACCTCCAATAATACGATCAAGGGAACACAGTGGCACTCGTTTCCTGATACTGAAAATATTCCGCTCGTCTGCGATATGTCTTCGGATATTTGTTCACGCAATCTTGATTTTTCCCGATTTTCTTTAATCTATGCTGGAGCCCAAAAAAACCTGGGGCCGTCTGGAGTAACTGTGGTTATACTTCGAAAAGATTTCCTGGAAAAATGTAACCCCGATTTACCAACCATGTTTGATTATCGGACACATGTGAATAAAAAATCTCTTTTCAATACTCCGCCTGTTTTCGCTGTTTATACCTTGAATTTAGTTTTGAAGTGGATAAAAAATCTTGGGGGGTTAGTCGAATTGGAGAAAATAACGAAAGCGAAAAAAGATATTATCTACAATTTAATAGATACGTATCCGGACTTTTTCCGCGGAACTGTAAGGGAAGACAGCAGAAGCTGGATGAATGTAACTCTACGGTTACCTTCGGAAGAACTGGAACAGAAACTGGTTTCAAAAGGGAAAGAATCAGGATTTGTCGGTTTAAAAGGCCATAGAAGTGTCGGGGGTATCCGAGTATCGCTTTACAACGGTGTAACTCTTGAAGCAGTTGAAAAAGTAGCAGAATTTATGGAAGATTTTAAAAAAGAAAATTAAGTTGGTTGAAACCAACGTTTCGTGTGGAAGTCAGATGGTAGTATCTTCTGTAAATTGAAGAAATGAAAATCCAAATTTTATTCAAAAAGTGATACAGAATTGCCCATAAAAAATACGTCTCTTTACAGTCGGCATCTTGCTTTGCAAGGCAAAATGGTCCCATTTGCTGGATATATGATGCCAGTCCATTACACCGGAATTGTGCATGAACATCACGCTGTCCGAAACACAGCGGGGATATTTGATGTCAGTCATATGGGTGAATTCATTATAAAAGGAAAAAATGCGGAATCATTTCTCCAATATATGACAATTAACGATGTAGCAGGTTTAAAACCGGGACAAGCACAGTATTCTGCAATGTGCATGGAAGATGGTGGAATAATTGATGACCTGCTGATTTATCGTTGCAGAGATCGATTTATAATTGTGGTAAACGCTGCCAATATCCAGAAGGATTTTAAATGGCTTAAAAAAAATCTGATGGATGGTGTTGTGTTGAAAGATGTAAGTGATGAAATTAACCTAATTGCTCTACAGGGACCGGAATCCAGGAGGATTTTACAGAAAATTATGCCATCGGACGTAAGTATGCTGCCATTTTATCATTGTATCGAAGATAAATATGAAGACAATAACATCCTTGTTGCGCGTACAGGTTATACAGGGGAACTTGGTTTTGAGATTTACGGAAATCTGAATGTGATTCCTATAATTTGGGATGTTTTGATGGAAGTTGGTAAGGAGCATGGAATTGTTCCTGCAGGGTTGGGTGCCAGAGATACGCTTCGTCTTGAAATGAAATTTTGTTTGTATGGGAATGATATTGATGAATCTACAAACCCATTTGAAGCTGGATTAGGATGGATTACAAAACTGGGGAAAGGGGATTTTATTGGGAGAAGAGCTCTTATGCGGCAAAAGGAACAAATTTCCCGTCGATTAGTATGTTTTGAAATGATGGAACGGGCAATCCCAAGGAAGGGATATCCGATTTTTTTTGGAAATAAAAAAAATGGAGAAGTAACAAGCGGATCTCAATCCCCCTCTTTAAAAAAAGGGATAGGCCTTGCTTTTATAAACCATCCCTATACAAAGGTAGGGACAACATTAGAAGTTGAAATTCGTGGTCAGAAAAAATCTGCTATTATAGTAAAACCACCATTTTATAAAAATGGCACGGTTAACATTTAATTTTGTTTTTTTTCAACAAAAGGTTTTTAATGAATGTTGTACATTTTCTAACATAAAAGACAATGTTAAACAAAATATTCATCAAAAAAATGGATTTATTTTTAAATATTTTCACTCTCAAGAAAATAAGTTAGTATGAAAGAACGCAGATTAGAAATAATCGGTATTTTGATCATTATCATTTCTCTTCTGGTTTTAGCAAGTTTGATAGGATTCAATCCCAGTGAAGAGGTAAGGGGAATTCCTCCTAATTTACCAACGGAAAATCCCATGGGGATTGTGGGTGTTTTTATTGCTGATTTTTTCATTAAAAAGACATTTGGTATTTCCTGTGTTATTTTCCCAATACTTGGAATTATCTGGGGATGGTGGTTTTTCAGCCGAAAGAAATTAAAATCTCTCAACAGAGCTACAGGGTATACCCTTGGGGCTGCATTCCTCTTTTCAATAACTGCTGGATTGATTATTCTTCTCACGGGGGAAAACACTAATAATGATTTTGTTTTATCTGGATTGATCGGAGGGACCATCGCAAAATTATTACTGGATCAACTGGGCACCATTGGTGGGATGTTAGCATTGATTGGGTCCTGGCTTGTACTTGTTCGCGGATATTTTTCATGGAGTTTTTATAAACCTATTAAATCTTTTACCGAGAAGGTTAATAATTGGAAAGGAAAAAAGGAACTAAAGAATAAGTTGAAAACTTCTGAAGATGCTAAACGGAAGCATACAAAGGACCTT
>DPYO01000093.1:8427-8705 GCA_003535775.1 Fidelibacterota bacterium
TTACAGGAGAAGTTACAGATGAACCTCCATTTGATTTAGAACCGGAATTAACATCTAACGTTGAGGACCAGGAAGAATCTGAATTGGTTGATCAAAAAAAGGAAATTGATGGAATCACCAGGCCTGATGAGAAGTCAGAGCAAAGACATACAGAAGATATAATTGAATCTGGTGAAGGTGTTGAAGTTGGGGAAATGGTAAAGGAAAAAGAAATAGATCTTGATTCTATCCAAGATCGTCAAGTGCCTAAACGAGAATATCAATTACCGTCAACTGAC
>DPYO01000151.1:0-2046 GCA_003535775.1 Fidelibacterota bacterium
GATAATCTTGTTGCGTTTCAATATCTGTGTGTCGATTTATCTGAGATATTTTTTGAGATGAAAAAGAAAAAAATGAATGAAGTGCAACTTGATTTGCAAGTTACCAATACAACAAATGAACAGTTATTGCCATTAATTAGGGCAATTGCTGATAGTCATGGAATTGAATTGAGCACTTAGTCGTATGATGTCATCCTATTCCAATTATTTCAAAAAACAGGTGGGGGCTCAGTTTAATTTGGATTGGGTTAGAAAAGATAGTGACTTTGTTTACAACCAATTGCGTTATGTGAAAAAAATTGTTCCATTTGACTCTGATTTGGATGCTCCAGTGCTAGAGGTTGGTTCCGGAATGGGAAGGTTAGCATTATTACTATATGAAGCAGGTTTTAGTGATTATACTGGACTTGAAATTGATCCCGAGGCTCAAAAATTCTCACAAAATCTTGGCTTTAAGTCATTTAACTTTATAAATCAGGAAATCAAAGATTTTGCGAAAAAAAACTCTGAGCAACGCTTTTCAAGCGTATTTTGTTTTGAAACGCTTGAACACTTAGAACAACCCATCCAGGATTTGATGGCCATTTCCTCTTTGATCAAGGATGGAGGACTGTTTATTGGAAGTACACCTTATCCATTTAAAAAAAATATTGTGTCTGATGAAACTCATTTGTTTGTTTTACACCCTATAAACTGGAAAAGGCTTTTTGAAAAATGCGGTTTTGAGCATGTCATTGTATCTGCTATGACTTTTCTCCCTTATTTGTGGAGAATCAATAAGAAATTGAATTTCATCATTCCTTTCTACATACCTGGAATGAAGTTGGTATCCACTTCTTTGATAATTGCTAGGAAAAAAAAGTAAAAAGTCATCACAAAAAATGAAAGCAATTTCATTCATGAATTCCTACACCCAAGGAAGTAGCGGGGGAGACGTTCTATTCGTCGAGTTGACAAAGCGTTGGAAAGGAGTGGAACACACCGTTTGCACTTCAGCTTTAGGTGAACAGTTTTGTAAAATGAAAGGGCTGACCGATGCACATTTTGTGATTTCAACTGAAGAAACAGAATTCAGAGGAGTCATTACTACTTACGCTTTAAGAATCTTGATTGGGATAAAAATTGCTTTGAGTTTCCGGTCTATCCCCGATATCATTTACGTCTCTTCTGACGTTCCGTGTGATACTTTCCCCGCAAGTATTTTGAAACTCAGAGCAAAGTTAGCCGGGAAAGCCTGTAAATGGGTACAGAAATTTTACCATATTAATAATCCAAACCGAAAACTCTCTTATACTACTCAACTTCTTTCTTTGGCTCTTCTTCGAAGAGTTGCAGATGTTTTTATAGGATGCAGTCAGGAGTCAGTTGATTTGCTAAAAAAACGAGGTTTTCCGGAATCTCTCCTGTATGTCGTAAAACCCGGAGTAAATCTTGCTTCCCCTGATCCATCCGAATCTTCCGAATATGATGCTATATTTTTAGGTCGAATTCATCCCTCAAAAGGCATCGATGATCTTTTCCCTGTTTGGCAAAAAGTACTGAAACATAAACCTGAGGCAAAGCTCGCATTGATTGGTAAGGGAGATGAGAAAACGGTGAGCTTCTACCAAGCAAAAATTGAAGAGCATGGATTGTCAGAACATATCCGGATGTTGGGATTCGTTTCGGACAATGAGGTTTCCAGCCTGTTGAGTGAGACACGGTTCCTGATATTTCCCTCACATGAAGAAGGTTATGGAATGGCTATAGCGGAAGCCCTTGCAAACGGCTGCCGGGTGGTGTCTTATGATTTGCCTGTTATTCGGAAGGAATTTGGGGACGCAGTTGTTCGTGTTCCATGTTTCGATACTGATTATTTTGCCCAAGAAGTAATCAAATCTTTGGAAAGCGGCCACAAAAAAAACAGTAATACACAAACCATCCGTACTTGGGAGCAGGCCTCGCAAGAAGAATTTGAAATCATTATCCAGCAGTTTGCCACATGACAGGTTTCAGCATCATAATTCCGGTTAAGGAAATCAATGATTATCTGCGCGAGTCTATACC
>DPYO01000151.1:2378-2697 GCA_003535775.1 Fidelibacterota bacterium
GCTTTAGATTACCAAGATTATGAAGTCCTGATTTTGCCCAATGAAGAACCGTCTCCTTTGGAATCGGCGTTTGTGGATGAGCGTGTGAAAATCATTCCCACTGGAGCGGTGAGTCCGGCCGTCAAACGGGACATGGGAGCCGAACAGGCAAAGTTTGAATACTTGGCGTTTATGGACGATGACGCTTATCCCTCACTGGAATGGTTGAAAGTGGCGGAAAAAACATTCACTGAAAAAAATCCGGCGGCATTGGGCGGTCCTGGAATGGTTCCTCCGGATGCTTCCAAAAAGGAAATTGTTTCAGGAATCTTCTATGAAA
>DPYO01000059.1 GCA_003535775.1 Fidelibacterota bacterium
TGGTGTGGATGTCACAGCTTCAAGTGTAGTAGTAAAATCAGAAACAGAATTACCAACACTGGATAGCTTTACATTAAAATCTTCCAAGTATGAACTACTAAGTGACCTCGCCCAAAAAGAGTATGAAATTGAGCAATTAGCAGTTAAGGTTAATTGCGGTGTAATTAACCAATCGTCACTTCCCGCATTATTCCACTGCACACCCATGCTAATACTACCATCATGACCATCATCGCTAAAACGACCCCATTGGTTTCCATCACCATCATTATCAATCACGGTCCAATCGCTCGGTAAGTATGTTTCAAAGCTTTCTGTTAACAATGTATTTGCTGCCGGCACTGCAATATCAATATAGTCTGTTTTTGTTTCCGTTTCAGAATCTGAACCATCAGAAACAATAAGGGATACAGTATATAACCCTGGATTTTCATAAGTATGGGTTGGGTTTTGCAAAGTACTTGTACCTCCATCTCCGAATGTCCAAGACCAACTGGTAGGACTGCCGGTAGATAGGTCAGTAAAATCCACAGTAATAGGAACACTACCTGATGTAAAACTTGCATAAAACTCAGCATCTAGTGGTGAAGCATTTAGACTTGCGGTAACCAGGAAATCATCAGCCATTAGATAATATCCCCAAGTACTTACGCAATGTAGTGCAAGATAGACAGATTGTCCGATATATGAAGAAATATCATACGAATATTGAGTCCAATCGCTGGATGCACTGCTTGTACTTCCAAGTGAGGAAAAATTCGTACCATCTGTCGAAATTCTTGCAACAAAATCTTCCGGATAATCGCTTGAATGAGATTTTGCCCAAAATGAAAACGAAGCGCTCGCTACATTTGATGGTATTTCAATTAGAGGTGTTATCAGGTAGTCACTGTTTGTAGCAGAATAATTATACACAGCTCCACCTGCAGCCCCATAATGAGACATATCAAAAGTTTCATCATCGATATAGAAACCCCATTGATATCCATCGTTATCATCATCAATTATGGTCCAATCATTCGGTAATCCAACCTCGAATCCAGTACTTAATAATGTCATTTCCTCTGAAATAATCATTAAACCTTCATACTTATCTGTTGCCCAACCGTGTGCTCTTCCAGACTGCTGACTCGAAAAGCCATCATCATTCAAATTCCAACAAAGATCACCTCCATATCCCATAAAATTATGGACGTCAGTATTTATCCAATTGTTATTTTGACAATCAAAAGTATCAGGGTCAGCACAATTAAAATTTTTCGGGGTTGCTTTAGTATCTGAACAAAGATCTCCTACTAAATCTGCACTATCACTCAATTCATATGTATAACCAAGAGCACCTTCATAGCAGGTCCCACACACAGTAACCTCAGTAACACCATGAAAAGTGTGCCAAAGGCCTAAGGCATGACCAAGCTCATGGGTGGCTACATGATTTGTTACATTTGCTGTTCCATTAAATGTCCTTGGGCCCCCGAAACGATCTTTATGAATGATTGTACCTCCAAAGACTGTTAAAGCATCACTATCCCAAGGAAAAGTAGAACGTCCCAGTATTCCCCAATCCGGATCTAGATCAGTAACATAGATATTATGATAATAAGTAGGATCTTGAGCATAAGTTTCCTTTACTTCAGCGGAATCCCATTCACTTTCCGTCATGTATTGATATTGGGTGTCATTGTGAATTTGAAACCATGCTTGAAATTCAATTTTATAATCAGAAAAGGTTTCATTAAGTGTATATAATTGTGCTTCTGCATCAGCCAATGTTATAGTGGGATTAAGACCACTATCATCTGCGAACGCATGAATAAACAAACGTAAATATTTTATTTCTGTATTCGCATCGGGTATAAATGTGTCTCGTACAGTTGGATCATCAGTTATACCATGGAAATCACAGGATCTTTGATCACTATTTTGGGATTCCCACCAAGGCATAGTTCCACACCAATCCTCAATGGATCCTTCCGCCTCAATAACTTCTGAAGGAGCGTAATCATCTCTTGTTCTAGGTTCAACCCAAAATATAGATGAACTATTGCTCTCTTTTTGAATCTGCTGTATAGTTATCAAGGATTCAGAATTTTTTGGTTTTATCGAAAGCACATCATTCCTATTGCTATTGGTTCGTGAGTTATACTGACCAAATCCAAGATTAAAAATAAAAAAAAGACTAACTATCAAATATCTCATAACACCCTCCATAGTAAAACTATTAGCACAAAGCAGAGTAAATGTACGTATCCACTGTACTTAATGTCTATAAACAAAAACCCGCTTATGGGCGGAGGTTGATGTTTATCTAATGTTTTTTTCTAATATACACTCACGAGCAGGGCCCCGAAAAAGGCACAGCTAACTGCCAACCATTTCCTTCGGGTCATTGCTTCTTTAAGAAAAACGGCTGCCATAAGAATGATAAAAATAGTGGCAAGCTGATTATAGATGGCAGCCCGACCGGCCAGGGTGTATTTAAACCCGGCCAGCCAAAAAATCACGGATAGAAACGTACCAAAAATTGACCCCATGATCAGCGGCGGGTGTTTAAACCCCTGTTTAATAGTTTCTCTCAAGGCAGGTAATCCTTTGGCAAAAACCAGGAAACCAATACTCAGTATGGCTCCGGTACTAAACCTCACCAG
>DPYO01000212.1 GCA_003535775.1 Fidelibacterota bacterium
CCGAGTTCGGTCGTCTTTTTCAATCCACCGCATTTTCCTAGAAAAAAGACGCATTTAGGTTTGACACATGATAACAAATCCATAATAGTTGCTGCATTGGAACTGCCTATGCCAAAATTGATAATGCTTAATCCTTGGGAGTTGGTTGATGAAGTCATGGGACCACCTAATCCATTAATGGGGACATCAAATTTTCTAGCGAATTTTTCTACATAATTTTGGAAATTCGTCAATAGGATCCGTTGTCCGAAAGAATTGGGATCTGTTCCAGTGTATCTCCGCAGCCAATTTCGTGTAATTTTATCTTTTTCGATCATAATTCCAATGTAAGTGAAATGGGACAATGATCTGATCCCATTACTTCTTCATGGATTTCTGCATTTACCACTTTCTCAGAAAACCCGCTGTTAACAAAAAAATAATCAATCCTCCAGCCAATGTTTCGGCCCCGTGCGCCGAAGCGATAAGTCCACCATGTATATCTTTCTGGTTCCGGATGAAAGATTCTGAATGTATCTACCCATCCATTTTCTACATAAATATCCAGCTTTTCTCTTTCAATTGGCGTAAATCCAGAATTTTTGATGTTATCCTTCGGGCGAGCCAAATCAATAGGATGGTGTGCTGTATTCCAATCCCCGGTCACAACCACTTGTATTCCAGATTCAACCTGTTCATTGATAATGGGAAGAAGTTCATCATAAAAATCTAGTTTATATTGAAGTCTTTCATCATTTTTCTGCCCATTAGGAAAATAAATATTGTAGAGTAGAAACGACTGATGTTCAGTAATCAGTACCCTGCCTTCACTATCAAAACGATTTATACCCAATCCTTCCTGAACAAAAAGAGGTTCAGTTTTACAAAATGTTGCCACACCGCTGTATCCTCTTCTCTCAGCTGAATGAAAATATGCATGGTATCCATGATCTTTTAAAATCGAATCAGACAATTGATCCACTGCAGCTTTAGTTTCCTGAACGCATATAATATCTGGTTGAGTCTTTTGCAGCCAATCCAGAAACCCTTTTTTTTCTGCAGCTCTGATTCCGTTCACATTCCATGAATATAGTTTCATTTACTCTCCTCTAATTATATTATGCACAATTGATCAGTATTCAAGTTTTTAATTCCCCATATTTAGCTGGGTATAAAATATACTGTTGATTAGTAAAAAATATTTAACTTTTAACATAACAGAATTTGATAAAGGAAAATATCTTGAGCGAAAGAAAACAAAAAAAAATAACTAAAACAAAAAAATCCTTTTACCGAAAATATAATTTTGAATTGTTTGTTTTAGGATTGCTTCTATTGGGTTTTTTTCTGTTGTGGGAACGTTGGGAAATAAAATTAATTATCTTGAATTTTATTACCAAAGCTGCCCGAACTAGTGTCAACCTTATAAGGGATATTGCTGTTCGTATAGGTACAGTTATTTCAAAAGTGGAAACATCTGACCTTATTGGAATTACATTAATTCTGATAGCATTGATTCTGATTATGAACCGTACTCGACTTAGAATTATTCAAAGTCATCCAAGCTTATCTTCCTGCTCCCTATGTGAAGGAGGTTTGCGTCAAACTCATCGAAAAATGAAACATAAGCTTCTGGAGATCTTGCTATTCTGTAAAGTCAAATGTTATTCATGAAGAAAATGCTCTTTGGATGGAATTGAAATAGTCACCACCAAAAAACAGTATAGCTAAATACTGGATGATGCCGGTTGATTCAAATACATATAAATTCTAAATTTGCCTCGTTTTTTGGCCCGTTCGTCTAGTGGTTAGGACTCAGGATTTTCATTCCTGCAACAGGGGTTCGATTCCCCTACGGGCTACGATTTATCAGTAGGATGGGTTGTAATCTCATCCAAATCTAAACGTTGGGTTACCTTTCATGAACACTTTGCATCCTTATCTTGTCCACTTCCCAACCGCACTGATATGTGCTGCATTTTTTCTCCATGCTGTGCAGATATGGCGACCGTACTGGATGTGTAGAGTGATCGGGTTTTGGCTTTTAGGGTTAAGTATTCCATTTACTTTTCTATCGAACCTAACAGGGGAAAAAGCAGCCCTCATAGCTGGAGGAAAAGGTTTTCCAACTAAAACATTAGAATTATTAAGACTCCATGAAAGTTTTGCTGATGTTCTTACATGGGGAAGTCCAATCTTTTTCGTTTTTTGGATTTATTTCTTTTCTCGAAATATGGAAAACAAACGGATTGATCATCTTGCGCTTGCCTTCTTGGGTTTACTTTCTGCTATAGCACTGGCAACAGGATACCTTGGTATCCAACTCGTGTACATTCATAGCGTTGGGGTTCCTTAACGCCCCGATCCTATCCCGAAAATACCGCCTGGACGTCAATAAGTCAGGAAAAATAAAACTGCTCCATGTTTTTGGAGGAAAACTAACCACCTTTTTATCCCTTTCAAGAAAAGCGGTTGAATTGGTTACTGGTCAGAATCTTTTTGTTGTGATCAAATAAACAGGGGTGAAAAATCCCAGACCTGCTTTCATTACCGGGATTGGCAGGTTTTATTGACTTTGCAATGTATCTATCACTTCAAAATATTTCGTGCGAGACGACATGGCACCAAAAGCCCCCATAACAGGATTTCCATTTTGATCCCTTAAATTAGTACGCTCCGGGTCTGAAAGGTCTAATATACTGAAAAAGTAATAATTTTCATATCCTGGTGAGAAGGTAAAAATATCGTATTTGAATTTATTTGCCTCATCATATTTTTCTGCTACTACTATTTCGAACATCAAACAAATTTTATTGTCTATAAAATTATCACCGCTGTCAGTCCCTCCGTCCGGATGCCCATGATAATATACATATCGATCATTTGATTCATCGTAGATATACTGAACAGTTTGATATTTGATGGATTCAAACAAAGACGCATAGTAAATTTTTGCTGAGGGGTCGTTTTCTTCAAAGTAAAGAGAATCCGTGTTATGAAAAGATTCAAGACAACCATAAATATCCGGCTGGTTTGCACAGGATTTGACTTCTTCCTCATCAGATTCTGAATAAAAAATCACAGGACGACGAATTGTATCCCTGGAGGTTATTTCTCCATAATATCCATACCCGGATTCCTCAGAACATTCACAAGAGAATTGATATTCTGTATCGAATTGATTGAATTCGATATCACAATTGGTTGAATCGGGAATCCATGCGCCGTATGAAACAATACGAATATCATCAATTTTAACGCCGTGATTTTCCGTCCCTTCAAATATAATCCCCGCATCTTCCTTAAAAATAAAATTACAGGTTCCGGTTTCATGGGTAATTCTAACTGTACAGAAACTGTCTAAATGTATATGGGGTAAAATTTCGTCATATTCATCCACCTCCGGTTCATTACATCCAGGGATTCCATCACCCTCCCCATCATCAGGAGCAATATCTCCTCCAAATCCAATATCATCGTAATCACCATCGTCATTTGAGTCATATGCCTGCATTCCATCTTCTCCAACATCATCTGTCAAGCATTTCCCCGGACAATCGCTGAGACATTCTGTTTTCGTTGGATATGTCTTTAGTGTATCGAAGGGCCAGTTGCAATCCTCACAATCTTCTTCATCAACTTTACAGGAATATAAATGGAGAATACAATCGGATTCATCACCGCATGCCTCCAGGCATTCACCTTTTGATTCATAGGATATGGAGTCCGAATTGCAAAAATAGTAATTCCAATCTAAATCATCATCTTCACAATTATACAGATCAGCCTCATCCAGCGGAACAGAGCGGTCAATCCTGACAATCGCTGTATTTTGAGAAGGAAGGATGAGCGCTTCAATTCGGAGTTCAGACTGATAAAAGGAGAAGTCATCAGAAAAATCACGGATGTCCAGTTCCTTTTTACAGTTTAGGGAAAATAAAATAACTCCTAGGGGAAAAATAATTTTGATACGCATTTAAATATTAAACTCCCAGCCAAAAGTAACCAGAATGGGAAACATGCTATAGGCTAATACCTGTGAAGGTGATGCCTCATGATTCCAATTATATAGCAGTACATTGTAATGATTGGTCAGGTTTATAATCTGGAATTTCCATTTTCCGGTGAGTCCCCACAAATTTGACTTTCTTGTCAGACTCAAATCAATTCTAAAATAATTAGGGTACCGTCCGCTGTTTCTTCCGCCATAAATATTTCCGAAATAATGGTAAGGATTTTCAAGGCTGCCATAGTTTTGGCTCCCTGCCTGATGTACTTTTCCCACAACCGGAGTGTATGTCTGTCCGCTGCTAAATATAGTACTCAATCCAATTTCGTGTTTTTCCGATAGCTGATAACTGAGTACCGAATTAAAGGAGTGTGGCTTATCATACTTGGCAGGATAGATTTCTTTAGATTGCCAAATGATCCCGTCAGAATTAAGATCCACTTCTCTTTTGATCCTGGAATAGGCATAACTGATCCACCCTGAAATCTTATCTTTTTTCAATCTGTACATAAGTTCCAATCCGTATGATCTTCCTATTCCGGATAAAGCAATGGTTCCTTCGATATCAGACCCTTCTACTTTCGGATTGAGGTCGTAAATATTGCTATAATCCTTCACATATGCTTCAACAGAAAAAATATTTCCTTCTGAGATCCAGTATTCACTACCGATTATAAAATGTTCAGATTGTTGGGGTTTTCCTCCTTCAGGAATAGGCTGCCAGAAATCAACTATTCTTAATAATTCATCTTCTTGATTGATGGTGTACAAAAATTGAGAATATTCTCCCCAACTTGCTTTCAGGGCTAAATCCGGTACAGGACTATATTTTATGCCTATTCGGGGATTAACCAAATAATCATCGTATTGACTAAATTTTGATAATCTGACACCCGTATTTATATGCAGTTTTGCTAGCGGGTGCCATATACTATTTGAATACAAACTAGTGATTGATGGTTCTGAATTCAAATTAACTCTGTTAATCCCTGCAAAACTCTCATTATAGTCCATATAAAGAACTTTATACTGCCAACCAACTTTTATATTGAACTCATCTGAAAAAAAATAACTTAGCTTCTGATCAAAACCTATATCCTGTACAATATTGTCAATATCAAATGTCAAGTCTGAATCCGATACACCAGCATTATCACCTAAAGTAGTGTCAGGGTTAAAATCTATCGCAAAGTCAACATTAAATTTGTAGTCTGTTCTGGATAAATTATTCTCTATGAAATAATTGGAATTGGGAATGTATTTCCATAGAAAGCTTTTGGTCGAATTTCCCCAATTCCAGGAAAAATCAATTCCGGGGAAATCATCTCCGCCCAAGGATAAAAACAGATCATCCTTTCCGGAGAACTGACTGTAAATAAATTGATTATTTTTATTGGGAGAGGTCTTGAATTTTATATGGGTATCCCAGAAATAGTAATTAAAAGGAGATTCTTCATCTTTGAAATTGTAATATAGATTCACAAACTGGTCAAAATAAGTTCTCCTTCCTGAAATCATCCAGGAACCATTATAAAGCGGTCCCTCTGCCAAAATTTTTGATGATAACAAACTAATATCCCCGTGTGCTTTGCTAAAATCCCAGTATTTTTTAACTGGATTCGTATCAGATAATCTACCATTTTTCGAATCTCCTTCCCGTGCCGTAATTTTTAAAACTGATGATAACCTTCCGCCATATTCTGCAGGGAATCCTCCCGCAAGAAATTCAATATCAGAAATCATGTCTGCATTGAATGTGGAAAAAACACCGCCAATGTGGTAGGGATTATACACTTCCGCTCCATCCAGCAGAATGAGATTTTCATCAGGGCTTCCTCCTCTTACAATTAAGGCAGCATTAAAATCATTGCTGGCGCTCACACTGGGTAACAATTGCAGGGTTCGGAATATGTCCGCTTCAATGAACGCAGGTGCTCTGCGAATTTCTCTATTGGTGAGATTTATTCTACTGATATCCACACGCTTTTCAAATCGCATTCGCTCAGCTGAAACAGTGACTTGATCAAGATCCAAAGCAGTTGGCTCCAGTTCTATGTCAATTCGTAGATTCATATCCTGAACAGTTAATTCCCGTTCCAATGTTTTGTAACCAATCATCATGATTTTCATAGTGTGCTTGCCATCATCTACAATTGGAAAGATATAATACCCATTTACATCAGCTGCAGTCCCAATATCATTTTCAAGAAGAATGATATTTGTATACGCCAAAGGCTCACCATTGTTTTTGTCCCGAATAAAACCAGAAATACTCGCCCCAATTAACAGAGAAAGTGACAGAAATATTACTAATACTTTTATATACTTCATTCCGATGCTATTAGATATTTGAACTCATGAATCGAACTTACTGATGAAAACTGAGTTTCCCGGGGAGTTTACTCTCAGATGTAAATTATTTAATTTTCGTTTGAAAATAGTTTCAGAATTTCGGCAGCGTGATTATGGACATCTACGTTATTAAATATCTTCCTCAATTTCCCGTTTTTGTCAATCACAAACGTTTTTCTGCTGGGAAAAAGAAATCCTTTTGTACCATATTGTTTTGAAACAACTTTTTTTCTATCGGACAAAAAGAGAAAAGGAATGTTATAATTTGCCTTAAATTTCTTGAGTGTTTTTTGGGAATCATAGCTTATTCCAAATACGATTATTCCCTGTCTTTCAAACTCAAAATATGTGTTACGGAACCCGCATGCTTCTTTAATTCACCCAGGTGTTCCAGCCTTGGGAAAAAAATAAATTACGACCCGTTTCCCCCGGTAATCTGATAACTTATGAATGGCACCATCCTGATCTTTTAAAGAAAAATCGGGTGCCGATTCACCAACTTTTAATTCTATATTTGCTTTTGAAAAAATTCCTGAAAAAATAAAAATAATCACCATCTTTGGAAAGTAATTCATCTCAGGTAATTCATTTGATATTGTCTGAAGACTTTTCCTTTTGGAAATGAAGAGCGCCGCTGTTGATGCAGTACCGAAGACCCGTAGGATCGGGACCATCATTGAATACGTGCCCCAAATGTCCTCCGCAATGAGTACAAAGAATTTCAGTTCTTATTCTTCCCAGGCTACTATCCGACTCCGAAGTAATATTCGTTTCCTCAGCTGGTTCCCAAAAACTGGGCCATCCGCTGCCTGAATCATATTTTTTTTCTGATGAGAATAATAAGGAGCTACAACCAGCACACACATAATTACCGGCCTCTTTATATTTGTTATACGTTCCGGTAAAAGAACGTTCGGTACCTTTTTCTCTTAAGATATAAAATTCTTCCTCTGATAAATCAAGCTTCCATTCCTCTTCTGATTTGACTATTTTTTTTATTGTGCTATCCATTGCTTCTCCTGTTTGTGCTAAAAGATTAATTTGAATTAAACTCAAATATAGAGTTAATACTAACGTTCTACAAAAAAAAATACTCATGATCAATCATTCAAATATTTTACACCAGATTCTTTATACTCTCAATTTTCTTCATAGTACAATTAAACCCTTCATTTATTGATTTCTCTGCCTGATCAAAATCGAACATTTTAACTTCAGGCAATTGAGGTTGAATCAGTATATCTGGAGAATCAATCTCCAAATTTTTCTTTGTAATTTGTTCCTGCATAATACTAATTGATGATCCAATAATATTAATTATGTGCGGACTGGACTCCGATTGTTTAAACCACTGATTCAGTTTGTTTCTCATCAATTTCCCGGCCTGATCATATTTTGAAACCAGTTGATTTATCATCTCGCTTTTTTCTGCTAATCTCTGCTTTCTATTTGGTTTGTTATTTATTTCTCTTTCCTTCTTTTTTTGTTTATCGATTACTCCAGAATTTAAGTCTACTGCAATGACGCATTGTGCTCCCATGGACTTCACTACTGACACAGGAACAGGATCTATCAATCCACCATCAATAATCCACCGGTTTTGAATTTTAACCGGAGTAAGAATTCCGGGAATTGAACAACTGGCACGAATTGCTTCAGGAATATTCCCTTCCTCCAATATTAATTTTTCTCCTGTATTCATATCTGTTGCGATCATTTTTACAGGAATAGGCAAATTTTCAAATCTTATAATATTTGAGTGCATTGAATACAATTTTGTTGCGTTTTTTCCGTTTATTAAACCAGAGCGCGGAAACACAACATCAATATAGGATAAGAATTTTTTCCTATCTATTGACAGTGCAAATTCTTTCAGACTGTCAAATCCCCCGCTGGAATACACTGCACCAACATAGGATCCAATGCTCGTTCCTGCAATCAAATGAACAGGAATGTTTTCTTCCTCCAATGCTTGGAGGACTCCAATGTGTGCCCATCCTCTTGCAGCACCGCTGCCTAGTGCAAGTCCGATTTTCCTTTCTCCAGATTTCATTTAATGATTTCTTTTCTCATCAAAAACAACACACTGAATATTACGAATGAAATTATGAATACGAATAGAATTGATAATGGTTGCATAATTTAATATTCTTTTCTGATAAAGAAGATTTTCCTAATTTTTTATGGAAAAAAATATGGCCTCTAATTACGATTATATTATTATTGGATCCGGATTTGGTGGTTCTGTATCTGCCCTCAGACTAGCAGAAAAGGGATACAAAGTCGCGGTGGTAGAACAAGGGAAGCGATATAAAACTGAAGATTTACCAAAA
>DPYO01000236.1:0-334 GCA_003535775.1 Fidelibacterota bacterium
TGAATGCAACTCCTGACGAAATCATGCTGGATAATGGTGAAACAGTCAGTACAATTACTCTTGTTGTGAGAAATAAGTCACTTGAAACGGCGAATAATGTCAACATGACATTTGAATCCAATAAAGGATTTATAGAGCCAACTGCTACCACAAATGATAGTGGAAGGATTTCCCTTCCTTTTACAGACCAAGGACAGGAAAGTGATGTGGGCCAGGCAGTCATTATAACTCAATTCACTCATCCTGGTGTAGGCGAAACAATTCTTGATTCTGTCTTTGTCTCCATCGATGTCAATTACACTATCAACCTTATAGCTTATCCAGTTGCTTTAGA
>DPYO01000236.1:732-1913 GCA_003535775.1 Fidelibacterota bacterium
GTTGAGGTGACCACAAATGATACGAGTGGATCATCCAATCCTATATCCGGGATTAATGTCACTCTTAACCCAATGAATTTCCTTGGCGAAACGGTAGGTACAGTTGATAAGGTGAATAACCTCACTAATGGAAACGGGCAAATCTTTGCCTATTATCATGATGATGGTCAACCTCATGTTGATGATGTTTCTACCTCTTTTATCTGGGAAGGAATCACCGTTGGTGCCTCCTTTGCTGAAAATACGGCCACTACAGTAGAATTTAATGTCTACGACTCAACTCATGTCTGGCCATATACCCTCACTTTGATCCCCCCTGAAACAACCGAAGTGTACCTTAATGAGGCTGAAACAAGTGCTCTCATCAAGGCCCATCTTACAAATAATGATAACCTTGATGTGCCCAACGTATTGATTTCTTTTTCAGCAATTCTTGGATCTATTACTTCTTCAGATTTGACAGATAGTGTGGGGATAGCGGAAGTCACATATTCTGCTGGGAATTTCGATCCAGGGGATTCGGACGAAACAGTTTGGGTTGATACGGTCACCGCATCGTATAGCCATCCTGGGTTTGAAACCACCCTGACATCAAGCACAACTATGACTATTGAGGATATCTCTTTCGGTGCATGTGCTGATATTGTCATTCCTCCATCCAATCCCGATCACATCGTAGTTCAGCAGGGAGGTGGAATTGAATCAACACAGATTAAGGCTGAGATTTATGATGGTGATAGTAACTTAGGAGGTGATGAAATCGAGGTTACCTTCCGCCTGAACCCTGTGTTACCAGGATGCTATTTGGATGAAGTTGGGCAGACCGAAGTTACCATAACTACCCAAGCCGGTATAGCCTCCGTATCAGTAAATAGCGGTTCTGAACCCGGTGTTGTTCGAATTGAAGTTGAGGTAGACTGTGATCAGGATGGAGTTATTGATCTTTCGGCAGCTAGTGACCAGGTTATTATCTCGTCCGGGGCACCCTATTACATCGAACCGGAATATGATCCGAATTCTACCACTGCAACCGGTGGTGGATTTTACCAGACCCAATGTGCAGCTATTGTCTATGACAGGTGGTACAATCCGGTGGAAGACAGCACCTATGTGTATTGGACGATTGAACCAACCCCGCCTGATACTTCGATTAATGCATTTGTGGATGGAGTGAGCTTTAC
>DPYO01000236.1:2313-7442 GCA_003535775.1 Fidelibacterota bacterium
GATATCGGGTATGTTTCAGCTACGACTTATGGGGCCAATGGAGATACAATCACGGCAAGGATCAATGAGGACGTAGGTGAATCATTGCTGTTTTTTCTACCTGGTCAGTTGACACTCACAGGATCAGCTTACTACCATGATTTTACTCTTCCTGTCGCAACAGATGAAGTCGAAATCCAGATCACCGCTATGCTTATAGATTTTTACGGCAATGCAGTGTCCGAAGCGCCCATTGCATTTAACGGTATCGGAGTTTCCGAGTGGCGTGAGATTGGATATGAAGAATATGCTGATCTTGGTGTGAATGGTGTCGGGGTAGGTGACGAGTGTTTCACCTGGCGGGATTATGGTCTGGATGATGATCCTGGAACCCTGGATGAAGGTGAAGGCAATGATGACCATGATGCTTTTGACCTAGATGGAGATGGGGAATATAATCCTGATAATGATGCGTCAGAGGTCTCTGAAGTATTTAATGATTATGGTCTGGATGGGATGCCTGATACAAATGACGAAGGTGAAGGAAACGGAGAATGGGATGGTTACCATAATCTAGCATGTCCAGATGGGGCAATTGTAAAAACTGACCAGGATGGCATTGCCAGAATCACGGCGGTTTTTCCAAAAGAATTATGTATTTGGCTGAGTGTCGATTCGACGGATCCCTTTTATAATCACTATCAAGAGTTTAGTGCAAGTATCACGGGTGCTTTGTTAATTCCCCAACAGATCACGTCGGATCCCATTACGATCCAACTGGTTCGTTCACCAACAACGGATGGTCCCTGATGAGCCTAGAATTCAATCCTCAGGCCAGTAAAATTGGTGAAATTCTCATTCATATCAATAAACTTTCTGAGAGTCAGCTTCAGGAAGCGCTGTTGGTCCAAAAAAAAACCAAGAATAAATTGGGAGTGGTACTTGTGAAAAACGGTTTTATAACCGAGGATGATTTAGTCACTGTGTATTCAATGCAGTTAGGATATCGGAAAGCTGACGATGAATTACTTTTAAATATTGATCCGAAGATTGCCTCAACTATTCCGGAAGAATTTGCCCGACAGAATGCCGTACTGGTGTTAGAAAAAAGCAACTCTTCAATTAAGGTAGCCATGGAAGACCCGGAAGATATCACATGCATTGATGCCCTGCAACGGTTAACAGGACTGGTGCCAGATGTTCTTGTTGTGGGGCCAAATACGCTGGAACGGGCTCTTGATGAAGTGTATGGTGAAATCAAGAAAAGCGGAGAAGTCAAAGAAGTATTTGAAGGAATCACGGTTATTTCTGGAGATGATGAAAAAAAGGAAGAGGTAGACCTCTCTCCAGAAAATGCTTCTCAAGAAGATGCTCCAATTGTCAAACTTGTGAATATGATTCTTCAGGAATCAATAAAGGAAAGGGCCACCGATATTCACATCGAACCACAGGATAAAAATGTGGTTGTTCGAATTCGAATTGATGGTGTTTTACAAATAATAATGACACCGCCAACTACATCATTAAGTGGCCTTGTAACAAGGATAAAAATTCTTTCTAAGCTGAACATTGCTGAGAAAAGGCTCCCCCAGGATGGGCGATTCACAATCAAAACAACCGAAAAGGAAATTGATGTCCGGGTGTCCATTCTTCCAACAATCTATGGAGAAAAAATTGTGATGCGTCTCCTGGATAAAACCGGGTTTTCCTTTAATTTGAAATCTCTTGGACTTGATAAAGATTTAATTCAAATTTTTCAAAATATTATCACCCGCCCCTATGGGTTGATTATTGTTTCTGGACCCACGGGAAGTGGAAAGTCCACCACCCTGTATGCTTCATTGAAGGAAATAAAAAATGATTTGATTAATATAACAACTGTTGAAGACCCTGTAGAATACCATTTAGATGGAATCAATCAGGTTCAGGTTTTTGAACATATTGGGCTCACTTTTGGAGCTTCATTAAAATTTATTTTGCGTCAAGACCCGGATATATTGCTAATCGGTGAAATCAGAGACCAGGAAACTGCTGATATTGCTATAAAATTCTCCCTTACAGGACACCTGGTTTTTTCAACTCTTCATGCGAACGATGCAGTGTCCACCATTACCCGGCTCTTAGATCTGGGCGTACCTCCTTTCTTGGTGGGCGCTTGTGTGAACCTGGTCATGGCACAAAGACTGGTGAGAAAAATATGCCCTCATTGTCGTGAAGAATATGACCCCACTGACGAGGACCTCAAACTGGTTGGTTTAAGCCGGAAAAGGTTAAATGGAAAGAAATTGCATCAGGCAAAAGGTTGCCGGGAATGCAGGAACACAGGTTATTTGGGAAGAATAGGTATTTTTGAATTAATTCCAATGACCAGAAAAGTTCGTGCCCTGATCTACGACAATGCTAATGAAGATGAGATTCGTTCCTGTGCACTTGAAGAAGGCATGGTAAACCTGAGGGAGAGTGGCCTGAGAAAAATTCTGGATGCTTCTACTACGATTCAAGAAGTGTTGCGGATTACAATGGATAATATATAAATAAGCAATTTTTATCAATCAGGCAGTGTAAGTAAGTTTCATTAAATTTTCCTATAAATAAGATCAAATGGCTCTATTCCAATACGTTCTGAAAGACACCTCTGGTAATCGAAAGGAAGGGGAGATTAAAGCAGCTACACTTGATACTGCAATCCAGATACTGACCGCACAGGACCAGGTTATTATTACTATTAAGGAAGAGGATACATCCTGGGATTTTCTAGGACCCTTCCTGGATGAAATTAACCTTTCCTATGAGCGGCTGAAAAACCGTATCCCACTAACAAATCTGGTATTTTTTACCCGGCAGCTGGCTACAATGTTTTCTGCAGGATTAACTATTGAACGTTCGATACAAGGGTTGGCTGCAGACGAGAAACACCCCCGGCTGAAAAAAGTATTGAACAAAGTTGTTCAAAATATCCGCCAGGGTTTAAATCTATCTGCTTCGTTCCAGCGTCATCCAGGTGTGTTTAACAATCTCTATATTGCCATGATAAAAGCTGGTGAGATCAGCGGAAATTTAGATGAAATACTAGATCATTTGGCTACCTATCTGGAAAACATAGATGACACCCGTCGGAAGGTCCGTTCTGCTATGACCTATCCTATTTTTATGCTGGTTTTTATGACAACCATGATTACAGCCATGTTTATCTGGATAATCCCCAAATTTTCAGATGTATATTCCCAGTTGGGAAGCAAACTGCCAAAAGCAACCCAAACGCTTGTTTCCCTGAGTGAGTGGGTAAGCAGCAATATCGGATCCGTTCTGTTTTTCAGTTTTATTTTTTTTGTAAGCATTTGGATGATTTCCAAGACGAGAAAGGGTGGATTTTTCATTGATTCTTTGATTTTAAAACTCCCCGTATTTGGATCTCTAAATAAACAAGCAATCCTAAACAAATTTTGTAAAACTTTTGGCATTCTCGTTGGGGCTGGAGTTCCTGTCTTGGAATCTACCCTGCTCTTAAGCAAAGTAGTCGACAATCGTGTTTATGAGGAAGCCACTCTCGATGCATCCAAGGATATTCGGGAAGGATACAATATCAGCACTGCTTTGCGACGGACGGAGGTTTTTCCTTCCATTATGCTGCAGCTGACTTCTACGGGGGAAGAAACGGGAGAATTGGGTGATCTTCTGGACCGTGCAGCTGATTATTATTATAAACAGGTAAATGCTTTGGTAGATCGAATGACTACATTAATTGAACCACTTTTAATCCTTGCAGTAGGTGTGGTTATTGCTATTATGGTGGTCGTCACTTATCTACCAGTCTTTTATTTAGGTGCTGCCCTCCAGTCCGGTCTTTAATGGACTGGGAATCATCTGTACTATTTTTTTTCTTAGGTACTATTGGAGGAAGTTTTCTGAATGTGGTGATTTACCGTTTACCGCAAAGACTTTCCCTAATTCATCCCCGATCCCATTGTACTCATTGCAAAGCAAAAATCCCATTTTATAGAAATATTCCACTGGTATCTTTTATACTCCAAATAGGGAAATGCAAAGAGTGCAACGGGCAAATTTCCCCTCAATATCCTCTGGTAGAACTAATTACAGGTATTGTCTGGAGCTGGTGTTTTCTTAATCTCGAAGGGACAGGATCTGTTTTGACTGTCCTGCTCTTTTCTACCTTAATCACAATTGCCTGGATTGACGGATTAACTATGAATATCCCACTCAAGCTCATACTCTTTGTTTTGGGAGTGGAAATAGTGGGATGCTTACTGGGAGACATTTCTTTAAGAAAAGCCCTGGGAGGGGCCTTTATAGGCGTTATATGCCTTGGTTTGATCATGCTGCTAACCTTTCTTCTAACAAAAAGACAGGGAATGGGTTTTGGAGATTTACAGTTAGGATTAGTGTTAGGGATATGGCTGGGATCGGTAAATATGGCATTAACACTCTTTGGAGCCTCATTTATCAGCCTGCTGGTTTGGCTTGGAATTTCTGCACGTAAGGGATTAAATAAGAACAGGGCTTTGCCTTTTGCTCCTTTTCTAATATTTTCGGCAGGACTTGTGTTTGTGATAGATTTTTATCTTGGAGTCGGGATAATTCAGTTTTTTATTTAGCTGAAGATTATCCTCCATCCTCAATCCTTGCATAGTCTTTCTCCTGCTCATATTCATAGGTAAACACAACCAACACTATTACAAGTAATACTCTCTTCAATTTATCCAAAGGAATCAATTTGGAGTGGATTGAGTTACATTATTAACTGCAGAATTAAGAAAAACTAATCCACCTGCTCAATTGCTGTTTCATCCCTCCGAAAAGTGTAAAAGTATAATAGCACCAAAGGGTAACCTTATTTTGTGTTCTGAGCACAACGAAATCCGACGTTTTGGTTCCTGGAGTCCAGACTGTACCAACGATTCGCCGAACGACAGATGTCATCAAGACTGTACCTACCACCGCCGCGAAGAATGCGATACGTCCCAGAATCTGGCCCTTTGGGATCAGCCTGTGGTGAACGGCTGTAATAATTCTTATCATACCAGTCCGCACACCATTCCCACACGTTCCCGCTCATATCATAGAGTCCCAGTTCATTGGGCTGTTTCTCTCCCACCCGACGGGGGGGGTCATAGCTGGAATTGTCATAATAC
>DPYO01000024.1:0-3824 GCA_003535775.1 Fidelibacterota bacterium
AACACGGCTATTGAGAATGGAATGATAGTCACCACAGCAGCAGGGAATTATGGCTCCGATGGGATCATCGCACCAGCGGATGCTTTTGACGTTATAACCTGCGGAGCAGTGGATGAATTTGATGAAATCACCTGGTTCAGCTCCTGGGGACCCACAGCCGACGGGAGGATAAAACCGGAAGTGTGTGCCCGGGGTTTAGACACGTATTGTGCTCTTCCGCCTGAATATGGCGAAGGTTATGGAGGCGTCAGCGGTACTTCACTTTCTACTCCCCTTATTGGAGGTGCCTGTGCGCTGATTCTCCAGGCACACCCGGACTGGACACCACAGCAGGTTCGGGAAGCCCTTATGATGACCGCCAGTGACCCTGACAATCCCGATAACCAGTACGGCTGGGGAATCATCGATGTGATGGAAGCTATAAACTATAGTTTTCTCGAACCAGAAACGTACTGGCAGATATTAGACCTACCTCAGAGCTACCAAAGACACATCTCCACCAACGGTCCAAATAGAGTAATCACGGGGGGTTTTGATCTTGATGATATGGAGTTCCATATCTATTTCTCTGATAACTCAGGGGACAGTTGGAATGATATACCTGTTCCCAATGATGGGTTTGTTACTGCCGAAGATATACTTCTCACCAATGACAACAACCTGTATATTCCGGATTTTGCCTATGGTGTTTTTCACAGTCCGGATTTCGGAGCAACCTGGACAGGTATGGGAGAATTTACTCCAGAGGGGTGTGCCTCTTTCAATATCCATCCTTCAGGTGTGATGTTTGCCGGATTAACTTATTCAGGCATTGGGTTCATTCATCGCTCAGAAGATCAGGGGGAGAACTGGACTGCCATTCCGCTTCCTGATTACTCCTCTAACTATGCCGTGGAACATATTCATTTTAACAGCCAGGGGCATGTATACCTGGGTACGATCAATGGCGTCTATCGGTCGACAGATGTGGGCTTCACATGGGAGAAGGTGAATAGCGGTTTGGGCGGTGTGAAGGTTGCAACCATGACGATTGATGCTGACGATGATCTTTATATCCAAACGGCTTATCCTGGCCTGTATGACGGTTATTACCGCAGTCTGGATGGGGGTGATACCTGGCAGGCGCTGGACTTTTATGATCACATCGGCTGGACCATGGAATTCCTGTCAATTGGAGGGTCCTTTTATGCTATCGGTAGTGACTATGGTGTTACCTTTTCCGATGATGATGGGGAGACCTGGGCTCAGATAAACACTGGCATTGATAACGATGAAAGCTATTACCAGCTTTATGATCTTCATTTGGGTGGAAATGGTTATCTTTATCTTACAGGTAGATATGGCTACCGAACAAATGAGCAGGTGACTGAACTCTGCAACGAAGGTTTTCTAGAGATTGGTGGTGACTGTTACTCGGAAGAAGACATAAACGTTATTCAACAGTTTATTAATAACAGTTCGCAGACAATCAATATGAGTATGGACGAGAATGGAAATGGTGTGATTGAGCCTTTAGAATTGGGTTATATTCAACAATGGAATAGTGACGGAAGGCTGGTTGAACTGGATTGCGGTTATCCTTTATTTTGCGGATTGTCCGGTGAAATTCCTGAGGATATAGGGGATATGGAATTTCTGGAAAGTGTCCGTATTTATGTCAATTACTTAAGTGGGCCTATACCAGAAAGCATAGGAAACCTGACAAACCTCTCCGTTTTAGATTTAAACAATAATTTGTTAAGTGGAACTATACCGGAGAGCATTTGTGATATTCAGCCAAATCTTGACGTTTTATTATTGGACTTCAACCAACTTTGCCCTCCCTATCCTGAGTGTGTTGAGGGAAATGTAGGATACCAGGATACATCACAATGTGTGTCCATCTGGCATGTTTCTACATCTGGATCAGACTCAAACAACGGTTCAGAAGAATCTCCTTTTGCTACAATACAGCACGGCATTGATGTTTCAAGTGATGGGGACTCTGTGCTTGTCTCTTCCGGCACTTATTTGGAGAACATAGACTACAATAGCAAGAACATAGCTGTTATAGGGGAGGATAGAGAAACAACGATTATTGATGGAAACCAAAGCGGGAGTGTGGTAACATTTGACAGTATTGTAGGTTCAACAGCAGTTTTGGCTGATTTCACCATTACGGGTGGCAATGCTTACGATGGAGGAGGGATATACTGTACTTCTTCTGCCCCAAGGATAAGAGATAATATCATTACTGGGAATGTATCCGAAACCTATGGTGGCGGTATCAGTTGTAATTATTCTTCTGCTGTTATTATGAATAATACGATCACATCTAATTCAGCTTATTACGGAGGCGGGATTTCGTTTGACCGCTACACATCTTCGGTTATCAAAGGGAACAATATCAGCGGGAACAGTGCGGAGGAAGGTGGCGGAATTGGATGTTTTACCTTCTCATCACCATCTATCACAAACAATACCATTTCTGGAAACTCAGCCGGCACAAATGGTGGAGGAGTTTATTTCTATTATGTTTCTTCACCCACCGTCACGAATACAATTATTTGGGATAATACCGCTTCCATAGATCCAAATATTTCCGTTTACTCCGCTGATCCCCTTTTCAATTATTGTGATGTCCAAGGTAATTGGGAAGGTGAAGGCAACATTGACGCTGATCCCCTCTTCGTTTCCCCAGACAGTGGTTACTTTCACCTGCAATCAAACTCACCATGTATAGACGCAGGAGATCCCGAATCACCATTAGACCTTGATGGTACAATTGCTGATATGGGAGCTTATTATTTTCACCAGTCATCTTGCGACAGCGGTTTTGTGGAAATCGAAGGAATCTGTTTTAGCAGTGATGATATTTCAGTTTTACAAGAATTTATAGATAACAGTTATGAAAGTGGCATTGATTTGGATTGTGAAGATTGGGATGATTATTGCGGTTCTCCCAATCCATACATGGATTCTCCTGATGCATGGTTTTGGAACGTTGTTGATGGACAAGAATATTATTTTGCAGATGGTGATGGCATTGTAGAACCTTTAGAATTAGGGCTTCAGGAATGGGAAAATGGAAGATTAACAAGTATTATGTGTGGTGCTTATATTTATTGCCAACTATCAGGCCCTATTCCAGAAAATATTAATGAACTAACTGAAATAGAACAATTAAGGTTAGAGTATAATTATTTTTCTGATTACATACCTGAGGGAATTTGTGACTTAGATGTTAATTATGGTGATTATCTCTCATTTGACATTACAGGTAATTATTTATGTCCACCATATCCGGAATGCATTGAAGATTATGTAGGTGAACAAGATACGACCAATTGTGGTGGTTTAGGAAGTGTTACAGTTGACTATCTTACTGACTGGAATCTTGTAAGTTTGCCCCTTGAGGTTGAAGATGCATCATACAATATTCTTTTCCCTGAATCTATAGAAGGAACATTGTACTCTTTTAATGATGGATACATATCTGAAACATATCTTGTTCAAGGTGAAGGCTGCTGGCTTCGTTTTGATAATGCTGGTAGTTCCACAATCACAGGTGTACCAATAAATGCACTTACTATCAGTTTAAACGAAGACTGGAACCTAATCTCCGGTATTTCTTTTCCTGTTGATGTTAACTCGATCTATGACCCGAATCAGCTGATCATTCCCGGAACGGTCTACGGGTTTGGCTTTGGTTATACTACTGCTGAAACTATTGAACCGGGCTATGGTTACTGGCTGCGGAGTGTGGGAGAAGGAGAGGTTTTTCTTTCATCCGGGCCCAGTTTAGTGGCTCAGACAATTTCAGACTGTGATTTCCAGTATCCAGA
>DPYO01000024.1:4223-4565 GCA_003535775.1 Fidelibacterota bacterium
TGCCTGGAACCAGTTTGGGATGGATGGCTTGATGGAACTGTTTTTCATGTAACCATGACGGATGTTGGAGATCCTTGTGACTGCGTATGCTCCTTTGAACTGTCTGCAAGTTATGCTCCTTTTCTGCCCGGGACATACACTATTGATTTCTGGCCGGAACTGTTCGAAAATCCCGTATTTATCATACCAGAACGGGAATCAGGAAAGGGGTTCAGTCTCCCTCCACGATTGGCCAGTGCAAATTCTATGACTCTTAATGGACAAACGCTTTACTTTGGTTTGGAAATACCAGGGGAAGAGCAACTCAGCTACAGCTTACCTCCCAAACCGCCTGCTGGAGCG
>DPYO01000096.1:0-395 GCA_003535775.1 Fidelibacterota bacterium
CATAAGCGGGCTTACGAAGGGGACACGGGTCCAAACACCGGCGGGATGGGGACTTACTCTGATGCAAACCATGGGTTACCATTTTTATCAGAAGATGATATTTTGGAAGCGTACGAAATCAATGTTCAAACCGCCAAGGCAGTAAAGGACAAATTTGGTGAGGGGTACAAAGGCATCCTTTACGGCGGATTTATGGCAACGGCGAATGGCGTGAAACTGATCGAATACAACGCCCGGTTCGGTGATCCGGAAGCTATGAATGTTTTGTCCCTTTTAGATTCCGACTTTATTGCAATTTGCAATGGCATTGCAGATAGCACATTGGAAAATGTAGATATAAAATTTCAAAATAAAGCAACAGTCTGTAAATATGCTGTGCCGGAAGGCTATCCGGA
>DPYO01000096.1:767-2282 GCA_003535775.1 Fidelibacterota bacterium
AGACGGATTATTTTACGCTTCGGTTGATATTCAGAATGGAAAATTAGTAGAAGCAGGAAGCCGCACGGTTGCAGTCGTGGGTATTGCGGACATAATCACAAATGCAGAGAAAATTGCTGAAAAAGAAATTTCATCCGTAACGGGGCCGCTTTTTCATCGGAAAGATATTGGAACGGATGCAGTGGTTCAAGAACGGATTGAACATATGAATTCACTTCGATGATAAAACTCGGAATTTTAGGTTCCACAAAAGGGACCGATCTTCAAACAATTTTAGACGCTATTTCATCTGGTAAGTTGGATGCTGAGGTTCCAGTGGTGCTATCAAACCGGAAGGGCGCCTATATATTAGAGCGGGCAGAAAACCACCGCATTCCAGCGGAGTTCGTTTCTCATAAAGGAAAAACGAGAGAAGAATTCGATACTGAAATGACCACTATTTTAAAGGAACACAATGTTGATCTAGTTTTGCTCATTGGTTTCATGCGAATTTTGTCTGCGGAATTTTGTCAAGAATGGCATAATAAATTGTTAAATGTCCATCCGTCACTTTTGCCGAAATATGCCGGCGGAATGGATACCAATATCCATGAAGAAGTATTAAAAAACGGAGATACAGAAACGGGCTGTACGATCCATTTCGTCACCGATGAGGTGGATGGCGGGCCAATTCTTATTCAGAAAAAATGTGCGGTTGATCCAGGCGACACGGTGGGTACGCTAAAAACAAAGGTCCAAAAATTAGAAGGTGAAGCTTTTATTGAAGCAATACAGCTCATAAGCCGCGAAGGCGCCAAGATCTCAAAGGATAATTAATGATTCTCTGTGCGCTTCGCGTCCTTGTGGTAAAATAATGATAAATAAACCAATATTAAACCAGAGCCCCATTAAAATTAACCGGGCACTTATTTCTGTTTTTAACAAAACAGGAGTTGTGGAATTCGCTCAAACATTAGCAAATATCGGTGTAGAAATATTATCCACCGGCGGGACGGCAAAAGCGTTACGTAATGCAAATATTCCCGTTACAGATGTAAGCGATTATACCCAATTCCCGGAAATAATGGACGGCCGTGTGAAGACGACCAGCCCACTCATAGAAGGCGGTATACTTGGACTTCGGGATATACATTCTGATGATGCGGAAGCAAACCAGATTAAATGGATCGATCTTGTGGTGTGCAATCTTTATCCATTTTCCAAAACCATTTCCAAGGAAGAATGTGACTTGGCGCTCGCGCTGGAAAATGTGGATATCGGCGGTCCTACCATGATCCGATCCGCAGCGAAAAATGTGGGGTGGGTTTGTGTCGCAGTAAATCCTTCAAATTATTCCACAATTTCTGACGAACTTCAATCCGGTGAGATATCATTTGAAATGCGGCAAAAATTATCGGCCAAAGCTTTTGGCCATACGGCCAAATACGACACCATTATCCATAATTATTTAAAAGCGGAAAATCTATCCGATGATTTTTCCATGACATTTGAAAAACATTCGGAAATGCGTTACGG
>DPYO01000096.1:2618-2807 GCA_003535775.1 Fidelibacterota bacterium
CCACATCAGTCGGCTGCTTCTTATAAAATTCCCGGGAACACTGAAGCCAATGTTTTAAATGCTACAATCCATCAAGGAAAAAAATTATCTTATAATAATATCATGGATGCAGATGGTGCTTTGGCATGCATCCGGGAATTTGACGATCCTGCTTGCGTGGTGGTAAAGCATTCCAATCCCTGCGGCGTA
>DPYO01000242.1 GCA_003535775.1 Fidelibacterota bacterium
GGTTCACCATCTTTGAATTCACCTTCCCATGTTTCTCCATTTGGGTACGTAATGATACCCTTTCCATGTAATTTCCCTAGTTTGCTTCTTTGCCCTTTGTATTTTATTTTTTGAGGAACATCACAACTAATACAAACGATAATAAAGAGGAGACAAAAATCCTTCATCAATTCTATTTTATTATATTGAAAATCAATACTCATTTTATAGGGTCTAACTTAGAATCATTCACTTCAGCAGTACCATTTTTCATTTCTCTGTAAAATCGTGTACTTGGACCCGATAAAAGTAAACCCTTATGGGATGCGGCAACCTTATTAAAGGATCCAGATTGTTGCGGAGAGAGAGGGATTCGAACCCCCGTTACTCAAAAGAGTAAACCGCATTTCGAGTGCGGCGCGTTCAACCGGACTCTGCCATCTCTCCAGTTAAATATTGTCAATTAGTGGCTACCGGTGATATAATTTTCAAGATGATTAATTGTGACTTCCTGTTCTGAAATGATTTGGTTCACCACATCCCCAATAGTTATGATGCCCATCACTTGATTATCTTCAATCACAGGTACATGCCGGATGCGTTTCGCTGTCATCATTGCCATGCAGTCATTGATGGTTTTTTGAGAATCTATATAAAATACTTTTTTGGTCATCAATTCTCCTACCTGTGTCTCTTTTGATGATTTGCCTTTCAGGATTACTTTCCGTGCATAATCCCGTTCGGAAAAAATGCCCGTAAGCTTTCCATCCACCATCACAAGCAAAGCACCTATTTCTTTTTCAGACATTATTTCTAACGCTTCAAATATCGTTGCTTTCGGTTCAACTGACCAGATTTGGTCACCTTTTGTATTCAACAATTGTGCAATTGTAGTCATAATTAATTTCTCCTTTTCATAATAATTGGTTCACCAAACATCACATGGAAAAATTATATCCACTGTTAATTTAATCCTTCCCTGCCCTTATTACCAAAAATAAAAAGGTGGCATAGTATGCAAAAATTTTACTGGGCGCATTTTGTTCCGATATTAGGAATAATCTTTTGGATCCTTCGTAAGAAAAACAAGGGAGAAAATACCCAGAACTATAAAAATACCGATTCCAATTAATACTGCTTCAATTCCGAAGCGTGGGGCACATATTCCTGCAAGGATGATTGAAAGGAGTACAAAAGGGGCTGTGAGGCTGTCCGTGAGAGCGAAGTATATCTTTACATCCCCATCGCCAGAAAATTCATAAATGAGGCTCATTGCGGATGTCATCCATCCACCCATACCTATTCCAAGGAAAACAAAGATGATATAAGCATGAAGGAGCGATGTAGCCAAAAGGGCTGACACAAGGGCAAAAAAGTAGGCAATAAAAACAAGAACCATGGCGTTCTTATGTCCGAACTTATCACCAATTTTTCCTGTTATATATCCGGATAGGGCAGCTACAGTTGTACTAATGACTATAAAAATCCCCGCTTCACTCATTTCAAAATTCATTTTGTCCTGTGCATAAACGGCATAAAGAGAAATTGCAGGGTAGTTGGCAGTAAGGAGAATTCTGCTGAATATATAATTTCTGAAATTCTTATTATTTTTCAGTATCTGCCTGATTTCTCCTATAAATTCCTTGAAGGTTTTCGAGTCTGAACGACGAACATTAGTCGAAGTGCGGTAACACATAAAGAGCAATGTTGCAATAATAACACAGACTGCATATATTATAAAGCCGTACCCAAAATTTTTCGGAAATGCTATTGAACTGGATAAAAGCATTTTTACAGCAATTCCACCGAATAATCCTGCAAAGCTATTAAAGAAAAATGAGACACCAAAGAATTGTCCTCTCTTTTTAGGAATATGGGCAGTGTCAAGAAAATCAGCCCAAAAAGGAAAGACGATACCAACTCCAAGGGTAAATAAGATATAGCAGGAAAAATAGAATATCCACGCTGATGGACCTGTTAACCCAGTGTAAATAAAAATAAAGCCAGCCAGAAAGAGTGGAGGAAGAAGAAGTCCATGAGAGGCAATTACAGAAAACTTCAGGTTTTTGGTGTTTCGACCTACAAAAGCAGTGACAATTTGAGGGATTGCAGAACCTATTACAAAAATCCCTGCTATGGAACTGATTATAAATGTTGGGGCGTTCAATTCATTCAGAAAGAGTGGAATGACAGCATAGGTTGTGTGAAAGGCCATTCCGAAACCCCAGAACATTTCATGAAGGGAATTGACAAATAAATTCCAGTTGTGTTCCTTTGTTGTGAGTTGCCTATCCAAGGCTATAAATATACCACCGTCGCATAAAATATGCACTCCTGTAATTGGGCAGTCCTATAAATAATATTTATCTAAATGTACGGTAGAAAAACAGCCCTTCCAAAGCTGGAAGGGCTTTGCTAATTATTTTAATAATACCATTTTCCGGGTTTCTATAAATGCACCTGCCTGTATTTGATAAAGGTAGACACCAGCACTCACAGGATTGCCTTGCATATCAGTAGCATTCCACTGAGTTGACTTATGGCCTGTAGGCTGATTTTTATTAACTAATCGGTTTATTTCTCTCCCATTAAGATCATATATAGTTAATGTTACATGTTGATTGTTTTGAAGATCATATCGAATATTTGTTACAGGATTAAATGGATTTGGATAGTTCTGATGTAGCGAAAAGGAAATGGGAACTGTAGCCTTTTTTGTTAAAAAATATTTCTCTTCTGAAGGAATAGTTATCTCACCTGAATCTTCCAATTCATAGCTTTTGCCGCTCATTGATGTTAATATCCATATCTGTTCAACCTGTTCAGAAAGATCGTAGGTAAAATTAAGTGTTCCAGAAGTGTTCAATACCTCTATCTCACAATTATTATTACAATATTTCCAATCTCCACTGAAACGAACGTCAAATGCTCCTGAGGGCGGTTTTGGCGGGAGGCTGTAGCTCACCATTTTATCAGCCG
>DPYO01000184.1:0-624 GCA_003535775.1 Fidelibacterota bacterium
TAGTTCTTTATCTGGCTTGATGATGAACCGGTTTCACCTAAGGAAGCAGTATAGACCACATACCCGCGTTTATGACGCCAGTCCACAAGCTGCTGAAAATATGAATTGCTCTCAGAATTACCACCGCAAATATAGAGGATTGCTGGATCCTGGTAATCCTCTTCCCGGACGGAGGGGATATAGTTCACAATCATGGTTTCATAAAGCTTTTCAAATGTCCTGGAACGGAGCTGGGGTGTGAACTCATCAGCTTCCCTGTCCCCGGTCTCTTCTACAATAATTTCAATCTCATCATACACAACCATTTCATTGCTTGTTGGATTATACTCAAAAGGTACAATGCTGATATTGAATAACTGTAGTCCCCTCATCACCAGCCGGTCAGAAACGATGAGGTTTTCTTCAGGATAGGAATGACCGGATTCATAATACTCCAGATTGACATGGTTTATTATGGACGGGCTTTTGCCCTCCCGGTCATTTTGAAATGGATAAATCTTTACATTATTAAGAGTATGGGATTGAATGACAGAATAACTGACCAGGTATTCTTTAATGGGGTCAATTTGTACAAAGGTTGAAAAAAGGGGAAGCTCAGGCATCCCCTGCTCAGTTGTTTTCCCT
>DPYO01000184.1:949-4493 GCA_003535775.1 Fidelibacterota bacterium
GGGAGATACAAAACGGGTATATTCTCCAATAGATTCAGTCTGGATATCGCCAGGGGTAAACTGGATTTTTGTGCGTCCGTTATGTGTATCGGATAACTGAAACGACTCTGAATGCACAGCAACCGGACCATAAAACAGGGAAAATAACAGAACCAGGTGTACAGATTTATTCAAATTGCGCCTTCGAAGGAGTTTATTATGTACCAATCTATTCAAAACAATATAACGGGCAATTTAATCCATTTACTTAAGCCAATTGGTATGTTTTTATAAAGGAGAATAAACATATCATATTTTTTCCTCATTTTGAACAATGCATATATCAGGTCACCACCATTACAAGAAGTATTAAATCATACAAAGCATGGGTACAGGCTGTAATACCAAAACCCCTGAAACAATAAAGGCCTCCTAAAAATAAGCCTGCCACAAATCGGACAAAAAATAATCCTACATCGGGCTGATCTCCAAGTACACCAACGAAATGAAATAAAGAAAATATGACCGCGGACAATACCACAGCCCCAATTTTCCTCCCTAATTGCTTCCATTGCAATACAAACCCAATCAGATAGGTAAATCCACCAATGAATAGAAGCCTAAAAACAAATTCTTCGTAAATCCCTGCACCAATGGATAAAACCACCCTTTGGATCAAGAAACGGGTATTTGGGTTCATCAGAGCTACTTGGTTGCTGATATTCATTATCGAGAACAATCCCGCTGACCATACAACACTTTCTGCGAACATGAAAAACAGAAAACCCAGATTGAACTCTGTAGCATTCCATTTCTTCCTCTGAATAATAAAAATCAGCATAAAGCCAAATAAAAGCATAAAGCCAAAACCATACATACCAAGCAACCCGAAGGTCTCAAGCACATTGCGCATGAGAACATCTGCTCCGTTTCGAAGCTGTGGGATATCCCTGGAAGAAATGATAAAGAGGCCAAATTCATACGCTAAAAATAACGGGAGTGTAAAAATATAACTGTATAAGGGTGAACGGGAATGCTGGATGTATTTCAACAGAGCGTCAAATAAAATTTGGTCATTGAATCGTGTTCAGCCTCTTTCACGATACGGTATTCGCTTTTTAATCATCAGCAATTTGAAGAACAGCTAACAGGGCTTCCTGGGGAACTTCAACTTTTCCTATCATCTTCATTCGTTTTTTACCCTGTTTCTGTCTTTCCCAGAGTTTTCTCTTTCTTGTTATATCCCCGCCATAGCATTTGGCAGTCACATTTTTCTTTATAGACTTTATGGTTGCCCTGGAGATAATACGATTCCCCAGGGAAGCCTGAATAGCCACTTCAAACATCTGTCTGGGAATAAGTTCTTTTAACTTGCTGCAGAGAGCCACTCCCCGGCTGTAGGCAGCTTCCGCATGGCAGATCGTTGACAGAGCGTCCACAGGTTCCCCATGAATGAGAATATCCAGTTTTTTTAAATTTCCACTCCTGAAATCGATAAAGTTATAATCAAATGAAGCATAGCCCCTGGAGACAGATTTTAATTTATCATAAAAATCAAAAATAATCTCACTCAAGGGAAATTCATAATGCAGCTGGGCCTTCTCAGCAGAAAGATAATGGGTTGTTTTATAAATCCCGCGTTTCTTCTGGCAGAGAGTCATGATACCTCCAATGTATTCCTTTGGAGTAATGATTTCCCCGGCGACGAATGGTTCCAGGATATCAATTATCTTTCCGCCTTCAGGCATTTTTGCAGGTGTGTCCACTTCAACCAATACTCCATCTTTCAATTCAACCTGATATTGAACATTCGGCGTTGTTGTTACTAAAGATAAATTGAATTCCCTTTCAAGACGTTCCTGAATTATTTCCATGTGGAGCAGACCAAGGTATCCACACCGGAAGCCGAAACCAAGAGAATCACTTGTTTCAGGCGTGTAAAGCAAAGAAGCATCATTTAATTTCAGTTTATCAAGGGCAGACCGCAACTGGTCGTAATCATCGGAATCGGCCGGATACAATCCTGAAAATACCATCGGTTTTATCTTTTTGTATCCCTCTAACCTTTCTGACGCTTTGTTCTGGTTGACTGTCATCGTATCCCCGGGCTTGATATGATCCATATCCCGGATATTCGCGATGACATACCCCACATCCCCGGAACGCAATTCCATTGTTGGCACCTGCTTCAGTACAAAGTGTCCGACTTCTGTAATCTCATAGGAGTTTTGGTGAGAGAAAAATTCTGCAGTCATTCCCGTTTTTATCACGCCATCAAATACACGTATATAAGGAATCACACCGCGGTAATTGTCATACATAGAATCAAAGATCAAAGCCCTGGCAGGATCTTTTGCTTTATCTTTGGGTGGTTGAATACGATCCACAACTGCCTGGAATATCTTATCTACCCCCTCTCCTGTTTTTGCACTGATCTCAATAATATCATCCGGGTCGCACCCCACCAAATCAATCAGTTGATCTCTCACATCCTCAATCCTGGCACTATCAAGATCCACTTTATTGATCACCGGAATTAACACCAGGTTATTTTCAACTGCAAGATAGGTGTTGCTGACGGTCTGGGCTTCAACACCCTGAGCTGCATCAACCAACAGAAGTGCACCTTCGCAGGCAGCCAGTGAGCGGGAAACTTCGTAGGAAAAGTCTACATGCCCTGGGGTGTCAATCAGGTTGAGTGTATATACCTGTTTATCGGAGTGGGGATACTTCATCTGGATTGGATGACTTTTAATGGTGATACCCCGTTCCCTCTCCAGGTCCATACTATCCAATACCTGTGCTTTCATTTCCTTTTTTGATAAAGTGTGTGTCTCTTCAAGCAGACGGTCCGCCAGGGTTGACTTCCCATGGTCGATGTGAGCGATAATGCAGAAATTCCGAATATATTTCGTAGACATGCATTAAAATTACATTGAAATTCAGGTTTAAAAATTGAAGTTTATCATAAAATATTATCGTAAGTTGCACTTATGAACGGAAATCAATGGTTCGCTAAAAATTTTGATTTGACGACTCAATTCGGCCAGAAATGGATTTTTGCAATTATCCTCCTCCTCATATTCTGGTTTGGAGGAAAAATTTTGAAGACCTTTGTTACAAAAATGGCCCGGCGGAAAAATTTGAATAAGGATTTTTTACATTTAATAGCAAGGATCGTAAAGATCGTCATGGTTCTGCTTGGATCCATAACAGCCCTGGGCACCCTTGGGGTTGACGTTTCTGCCCTGGTTGCAGGCCTGGGGCTCACCGGGTTTGCCCTTGGTTTTGCACTGAAAGATATTGTCTCCAATCTAATTGCCGGGGCAATGATACTTATACACCATCCCCTCAGGTTAGATGATTTTTCATTGCAGTGGGCGAATTTGAAGGTACTGTAGTTGATATTGACCTTCGCTATACAACCATCCAGGATGAGGACAGAAAAATACTGATCCCTAACTCAACATTATTTAAAAAAGAAATAGCACTAATGAATCGGGAATCAAATAACAGCCAGGCAGCATAATGACAATCAACAATCCAGCTTTCTTTCAAATAAACT
>DPYO01000184.1:4892-5624 GCA_003535775.1 Fidelibacterota bacterium
GTTTATTCATACTTCGTCTTCAAAAACGGGATACTCTCATTAAGAAATTTCAATCATATAAGCTAAGCCAGGAGCAAATTCCAAAAACACTGGACCAAATCTGGAATATTGATGAATCTCTTGAAATATTGATTGATCTGCAGTTCAGCGCAGGAAGATCATTGCCAAAAGAAATGGTGAGATGGACACCGTACAGGGGTCTGTCAATTTACCAGCAATGGAAACAGGAAAAATATGAGCATGAAATATTTACATCACATACATTAGATGATGACAAGATCCTTCAACTGCTTTCCACGGGTACAAACATCCAACAAAATCATAAGGACAAGCAATTATCCCTGGAAAATCTTATTGAAACTGATAAACCATGGAAGTCATTTAAAGATCAGCATATCTACCGGCTGGAAGAAGAAATAAAGTCGCTAAAACGACAAATTAAACAAAGAAATAACCTGCTTGAAAAACTTACCCGCCGGATACGGTATAAACTGGGAAAATTAACTGATCATGAACTTGAAAAACTCAGTGAAATATGCCGCTTCAAAAACACAAAGACTAACCTCAGCGAAATGGCCCGTCATCTTGGTGTATCTCCGGATACGGTAAAAGATGAACTCCAGCGCAGGGGAATATATAAAAAACTCATGGACCTCAAAAAGGCTAAATAAAGACCAGCCTTACCTCAATTCAACACTATTGATCTTTCTTACTTCAGCAGCGCCATCTTCC
>DPYO01000157.1:0-4040 GCA_003535775.1 Fidelibacterota bacterium
AATTGCAGAATTTCCAGATGCTGTAACAGAGCGGGGACGTCGGCATGCTATGGCGCTCCAAAAATTAGTGGAGTCCGGAAAAAAAGCAGGTATTTTATTTGTGTGCCAGCGTCCGGATGCACACGAATTCAGACCTATGTGGGATCGCGATCCAAAATTTGGAAAGGCATTGAAAAGTGCATTCAAAGCTGGAGTAAAAATATGGTGTATTACAGTTAATGTGACTTTAGAAGAAATCACTTTTTTACGGGAAATTCCTGTAAATTTAAATATTGATTAAGGGAAAAAAATAGGTATTGAGAAGGAAAGAATTTATTATTCCCAATAAAACACTATTTATTTATCTGATTGTACATGTTTTGTTTTTCATGCTGCTTTCATGTGCAGCTATTCGGGTACCATCTGGAGGACCAGTTGACACAACACCCCCGGAGCTGGTTGCAGTGACTCCTCCCAGTGGGACAATACAATTCAGTGGAGGTGAAATCCATCTCCGATTTTCAGAATACATGGATGAATCCACCGTAGAACATGGATTCCGGGTTTTTCCCAGACTGAATGAACAATTGGATGTTCGCTTTAAAGGGGATGAATTGTTTTTAGAGCTTCCTCACGATTTAGCACCAAACCAGACCTACGTCATTACAGCTGGAAGAGGCTTGAAAGATGAACATGGTGTCCCATTGGCAGAACCTGTTCATATGGCTTATAGTACCGGCAGTGAAATCGCCCGGGGTCAGATTTCAGGACAGGTATTTAATGAAAATGATATTGCTGTCCACTTATGGCGGTTTAATGATGAAGATATTGATTCATTATTTTTTACAAAGCCTGATTACGTAACTGACGTAACGGATGATGATTACTATCAGTTTAAATATTTATCTCCAGGCAGATATCAAATTCTCTCCATCGGCAATGAAGGCGCAGGGCTGCCTCTTGACACAAAGAGAATGCGGTACGGTCTTTATTGGAAGGATCACCTTGAACTTGGGGAAAATGATTCCTTAACAGAGATAAATATGATTGTTCGAAAAGAGCCGCAACCTTTCCGCCTTGTTAAAGGAGAATGGAATTCATCCAGATGGGGAAGGTTATTTTTCAACCGGGGATTACCAACGGAAAAACTGGAAGGTAAAATTATACTTATAACCGAGGAGGGTGTATCTGTACCAGTAGATTTTTTTCATGATCCTCTTGATAGTAAAAACTTAATTCTTACTGTCTTAGATAGTTTGAGAGGAAAGACAATTGAAATTCACCTGGAGTATTTGTCCCAGAAAGAACGTGTAATTCTTGATACATCTTTTATAAAAATTACAATGCCGGAGACACCTGATTCGTCCTTTCTTAAACTGATTTCCCCGAGCAGCAAGGTAATTGTTCAGCCTGAATTGGGAAATAAGCCCCCGGTTTCACTTATTTTTTCTAAACCTGTACAGCAGGGAATGGTTTTTCAAAGCATCAAATTTATAAAGGGAGATTCTGATTCTGTAGAATTTGTGACAAATTATATTAGTCCACTCAAGATCAATGTGGAAACGGTTAATGATTGGGAACCAAATCAAATTTATTTTTTACAATTAATCAGTAATAAAGAAGCTGGAAGAATGACATTTGAAGATTCCCTCACAAACATACATATTCAAACTGAAGATTTTATAGGCTATGGCAATCTGTATGGAACTGTTGAATTTGGTGAAAAGCCGCATCTGGTTGTTGAATTGAAATCTCTTGAAAATCCTGAAAATAAATGGACATCAGTTGTAAACTTAGAGTCTGGATTTGAATTAGTAATGATTCCGGAAGGGCATTATTTTCTGATGATATTTGAAGATAGGGATCAAGATCATAACTATACATATGGGAAAGCAGTACCCTATTCTCCATCGGAATCATTTTTAATGATTTCGGACACCTTAGAGATACGGGCTAATTGGGATATAGATCTTGATAAAATTTCATTTTTGAGGACATTCTGAATGTATTGTGTTATCATGGCCGGTGGAAGCGGGACGCGTTTCTGGCCTCTGAGCCGCAGAGCAAAGCCGAAACAACTTCTGGATATTGTTGGTGATAAATCTATGCTGCAAATGACCGTTGACCGTCTTAAAAAATTGAAGGTCGTGGAGGATATCTTTATTGTTACTGGAGCGGAACTGTCTGAAAAGATATTAAAATCCATTAAGGGGATCAGTGCTGAGAATATAATAATAGAGCCAAGCGGGAAAAACACTGCACCTTGTATTGGTTTGGCCGCTCTTCGTATTGGTGAGTTACAAAAAGATGCGGTTATGGGAGTGTTTCCCGCGGATCATCTAATTGTTGGTCACCGGAAATTTGTGAGAGCAATTAGTACATCAAATCGTTTAGCTAAACAGAACCAAACTGTGGTAACGATCGGCATTATACCTACATTCCCCTCAACCGCATATGGCTATATCCAGCACACAAAAGAGAGTACTGCACATTATTTGGATGCACACTCTTTGAAGGCATTTGCAGAAAAACCCCATTTAAGATTAGCAGAACGGTTTATAGAGAGTGGAGATTTTTTATGGAATTCAGGGATTTTCTTTTGGCGTGTGGATGTACTGATGGATCTGATGAAAACACACTTGCCGGACCTTCATGATCGGTTGCAAAAAATGAAATCGTTGTTGAACCAAAAAGAAGATATTACTGCCATATGGGAAGATATAGTCCCTCAATCCATCGATTACGGGATAATGGAAAAAGTAGCGTCAAATGCTTATGTTGTTCGGGCAGATTTTGACTGGAATGATGTTGGGTCATGGAATGCAGTGTGTGATATTCTTCAAAAAAATAAGAAGAGGAATGTGGTGAGAGGGAATGGACTGGTTCTTAATGGAAAAGAAAATTTTATTCATTCTTACGATCATTTTACGGCAGTTTTGGGACTTGATAACGTTGTGGTTGTCCATACGGAAGATGCTACACTAGTTGTCCATAAGGATCAGGCAGAAGAAGTAAAATTGTTAGTGGAAAAAATGGGTAAAATCGACCGGGATGATTTGTTGTAAATGAAACAGAAACAATTATTAGAACATTTTGTGTCTTTAGCAAAAAAATTGGGATTGCGAATTGTCCAGGGAAAGGGCGATTTTTATGGGGGCTCATGTATCCTTAAACAAGACAAGGTCATTGTATTGAATAAATTGAAGCCTATCGAACAAAGACTTCGAGTTTTGGCCCGTGAATTTGCAGATATTGATTTAACCGGAGTTTATATTGTACCGGTACTTAGAGAATATATAAATGAAAAAGGGATGGATCTTTTTGAAATGGGTCAGGCGGAAAAACCTTGATTTTGAAAGGATATAAAGGCTACAATCCTGCTCATTTTTGAGTAGAATGAATTAGTAAAGGATTACTATTGTGAAAGACTATCAACCTGCTGACATACGAAATATTGCTGTCGTAGGACACGGAGACAGTGGAAAGACAATTTTATGCGAAGCCATGCTTATGTGCGGGGGGCAAATTAACCGCATAGGTTCTATTGAAGCGGGGACAACTACGTCAGATTATCATCCCGGCGAAAAGGAAAGACAGATATCTATTCATGCTGCACCATTATATTTGGATTGGCAGGAGAAAAAGCTTAACCTGCTTGATGCGCCGGGATACATGGATTTTGTCGGCGAAGCAATTGGAGCAATCAGTGTAGCCGACCTTGCAATGATCGTTGTTCATGCCGTAAATGGTATTGAGGTGGGTACAGAACAAATGTGGACCCATGCAACCAACCAGGGTATTCCTAAAGTTATTGTTGTGAATGGTTTTGACAGAGAGCATTCAAAATTTGATGAAATTTTGTCCTCTGCTAGAGAACGGTTCGGGAAAAACGTATTCCCGATGCAAATCCCCATTAGTGCAGGTCCAGGATTTAATAAAGTCATTGATGTAATGCGGAAAGAAATAATCACATATCAAACAGACGGAAGCGGAAAATTTACAGAAGATACCGCAGAAGGTGAATGGAGTGATAGAGTTGAAGCCCTGCATGAAGAACTGAT
>DPYO01000157.1:4351-6707 GCA_003535775.1 Fidelibacterota bacterium
TGAAGAACTGATTGAATATGTAGCTGAATCAGACGATTCTCTTCTTAAAAAGTTTTTTGAAGAAGGTGGACTTTCTGAAGATGAAATGCGCAGTGGAATTCATGCAGCGATTCAGAGCCAAACTATCGTTCCGCTATTCTGCACATCTGCAACAACAAACGTGGGTGTTTCGCGGTTGTTGGATTTTATTTCGAAATATGGTTCTTCACCGGTGGACAGAGCAAAAATTATCGCAAAAGACCCTCGCTCAGATGAAAATATAGATGTTGAACTGGAAAACAGTAATCCAGTGGTGCAGGTGTTTAAAACCATTAGCGAAGCTCACGTTGGTGATCTTTCTTTTTTCAGAGTCTATTCTGGCAAGGTAACAACAGGGATGGATATGTTCAACACATCCCGTGGAACGACTGAGCGGTTTGGACAGCTTTTTGTTTTAAACGGGAAGAATAGGATAAGTCTAAACTCATTAAATTCAGGTGATATCGGTGCCGTTGTTAAATTAAAGGATACCCATGCTGGAAACACCCTGTGCAGTCCGAAATTTAAAGTAGTAATACCGGAAATTGAATATCCAAATCCGAATATTCACTCTGCAATTGTCCTCAAAGCAAAAGGGGACGAAGAAAAAATATCTATGGGTTTGGCAGCTCTTCATGAAGAAGATCCGACGTTTATATATCGTGTTGATAGTGAAGTGAGACAAACGATTATATCCGGACAGGGAGAACTTCATATCAAGACTTCAGTTGAACGTCTAAAACGGCGATTTAATGTTAATATTGATCTTATTGAACCAAAAATTCCGTATCGTGAGACTATTCGCGGAAAAGGTCAATCCAAATACCGTCATAAAAAACAGTCTGGCGGAGCCGGTCAGTTTGCTGAAGTCTGGATGCGCGTCGAACCAAAAGATCGTGGCGAAGGAATTGAATTTGTCGATTCACTTCGCGGACAGAATGTGGATCGTGTTTTTGTTCCATCTGTGGGGAAAGGGGTAAAAGCAGCTTGTGATGAAGGGATTATTGCAGGGTACCGGGTTGTGGATGTAAAAGTGGATTTCTATGATGGAAAACAGCACCCGGTTGACTCAAAGGATATCGCCTTTCAAACTGCGGGGAAAAATGCATTCAAGGAATCATTTATGGCAGCCCAGCCCGGATTACTGGAACCGATTGTCAATGTAGAAGTGAAAGTTCCGGAGGAGTATATGGGAGATGTGATGGGTGATATTTCTGGCCGGAGGGGCAAAATTATGGGAGTGGATTCTGATGGACATTTTCAAAAAGTAAAAGCCCAACTTCCACAAGCTGAACTCCATAATTATGCAACGAAGATACGATCTCTGACCGGTGGTCGTGGCTTTCATACCGAAACACATAGCCATTACGAAAATCTACCAAGGGAGTTTGAGCAGAAAGTCATTGCAGCTTATAAACGCCAAAGAGAAGAATAAACTTATCGTTTTAAGTTATTTCTTTTCCCTATGAAAAAACTTTGGGCTCCGTGGCGGATTGAGTATATTCGTTCACCGAAAGAAGATGGCTGTATCTTCTGCGATAAACCAGCCGGGGATAATGACAGGGAAGATTTGATTCTTTATCGTGGAGAGAAGGTCTTTATTCTTATGAATCTCTATCCCTACAATAACGCGCATCTTATGATAGCTCCCTATATTCATGTGGATAATACCGAAGAACTTGATGCGGACACATATAAAGAGATAATGGTGTTGGCAGATCAATCCATGGCAATCCTTAAGGAAACTATGGACGCGCAGGGATTTAATTTTGGAGCAAATATTGGTGCCGCCGCAGGAGCCGGAATTGAAGAGCATATCCACTTCCACATTGTTCCAAGATGGGCTGGAGATACCAACTTCATGCCGGTTTTAGGGCACACAAAAGTGGAAGTCCAGGGACTTCAGGAATGTTATGATTTATTGAGGCCTCATTTTGACTGTATCAAAATAGATAAGTAGCTATCTATGGATCTTTTTTCACATTCCTGGCTGCCTTTCATTTATCTGTATGGATTGGGAGGATTTCTCTTCGTTTTTGGAATCATTATAACCTTGAAAGCCGGATCATTTGATTTGCGCCGATATTCTCATAAAAAATGGATGTGGGTTCTGATGTTTGGTTTTGTCTGGTATTCAACAATGCATTTTCTTATGACGCTTGCTGCCCTTGGGATGATTTCTGTATATGCGGTGCCAATTATCCTATTGCTGTTGGCAGTGATATTTATTATTGTAACGGTTATTCTAAGAAAAAAAACAGGGGTATAATGGAACACACCGCTGTACAAACTTTCCATAATATCGGAACGACCGCGGACTGGATTGTCATGGTGGTTT